>DATNNI010000380.1:0-7981 GCA_035601915.1 Xanthobacteraceae bacterium | reverse complement strand
CCGCCGCGAATTTCCGGGTTCGCGGCTGGCTATGGTGGAAGCGAATCGCGATACCCGCGGTGCTGCCGTACTATGTCACCGGCGCCATCACCGCTTGCGGCGGTTCCTGGAACGCCAGCATCGTCGCCGAGGTCGCTTCATGGGGTGACGAGCACCTGCAAGCGAAGGGGCTTGGCGCCTATATCGCACAGCAGACCGAGGCCGGTGACTTCCATCACATCGTGCTCGGCATTGCGGTGATGAGTTTTTTTGTGGTCCTCATCAATCGTACGTTCTGGCGTCCGCTTTACCTTTACGCCGAGCGTAAATTCCGGCTTGGTTGAGGAACTGCCATGGACACAAGCCTTCTCGATATTCATGCGCTGCGCCAGACTTTTCCTCGCGCCGATGGCGGCGAGCTTTTGGTGCTCGACGGAATTGATCTGCACCTGGCCCATGGCCAGATCGTCGGGCTTCTCGGCCGCACCGGCTCGGGCAAGTCGACCTTGCTGCGGTCCATTGCCGGCTTGATGGCGCCATCGGCCGGGACGATTACTTATCTCGGCCGGCCCGTCACGGCGCCGCCACCCGGCATCGCCATGGTATTCCAAGGCTTTGCCCTGTTTCCCTGGCTGACGGTGCTGGAAAACGTGCAGCTCGGCCTTGAAGCGCTCGGCTTGCCCGATCCCGAGATCAGAAAACGCGCGTTGGCGGCGATCGATCTCATCGGCCTCGACGGTTACGAATCCGCCTATCCGCGCGAATTGTCCGGCGGCATGCGCCAGCGTGTCGGCTTTGCCCGCGC
This sequence comes from Xanthobacteraceae bacterium, assembly GCA_035601915.1. Lineage (GTDB taxonomy): Bacteria > Pseudomonadota > Alphaproteobacteria > Rhizobiales > Xanthobacteraceae > BOG-931. Next base: position 7,197 of record DATNNI010000380.1, on the reverse strand, counting down.
GCTCGTCGTCGATCCCAACATTCTCCTGATGGACGAGCCATTCTCGGCGCTCGACGTGCTCACCGCGGAAACGCTGCGCACCGATTTTCTCGAATTGTGGGGCGACGGCAAGCTGCCGATCAAGGGCGTCATAATAGTCACGCACAACATCGAGGAAGCGGTGTTGATGTGCGACCGTATCCTTTTGTTCTCCTCCAATCCGGGCCGCATTATTCGCGAGATCGCGGTCGATCTCAAACAGCCGCGCAATCGGCTCGATCCGCAATTCCGCGATCAAGTCGAGAAGATCTACGTGGCGATGACCGCGCGCACGCCGACACCGGCGAAAATTGGCGCGCCGGCGGGCGCAGTTGCGGCCACGATCAACATGATTCTGCCGCGCGTTTCCGCAAATCTTTTGTCCGGTCTTGTCGAGACGCTCGCCGGCGAGCCTTACATGGGCAAAGCCGATCTTCCGGTCATCGCCGATGAGCTGCACATGGAGGGCGACGATCTCTTTCCGGTTTCGGACGCCCTGCAAATGCTGCATTTTGTCGAAGTCGAGGGCGGCGATATCAAGCTCACCGACACCGGCAAACAATTCGCCGACGCCGATACCGACGGGCGCAAGAAAATCTTTGAACGCCAACTGTTATCTTACGTCCCTCTCGCCGCGCACATCCGCCGCATCTTGCAGGAGCGCACCAATCACGTGGCCCCGAAGAGCCGGTTCTTCGACGAATTGGAAGATCACATGAGCAGCGAGGACGTCGAAGCGACGCTGCGCACGGTCACGGCGTGGGCGCGCTATGCCGAGGCCTTCGCCTACGAGGACGATACCGAAACCTTCAGCCTGGAAAATCCGGTTTAAACCTGTCCCGGCGAACGCGGGTGCCGGCCGGCTTCGGCATTGGCCTGCCGCGAGATCGAGAGCAGCGCGCGTTCAGCGACGGCCTGAGCGACGGACGAGGTCTTGCGCGACACCAACACGGCGTCGGCGAGTTCCGTCATAGCGCGAGCTAGCCGCGCGGCGCTCCAACGCTGTAGCGCCGTGCCTACGAGCTCCTTGCGGCTGAAGTGCACCGGAGGCATTGCTCGGTCTACCGAGGATAGCTCGCCGGCTTCCATTGCTGTTCGCCACTTGTGCAGCTGCGCGAGTTGGCGTTGGGCGGCAAAGAAAATCGACCCTATCGACGTGCCGTCCTCGCGCACCTTGCTCAGCAAGGGATCGAGCTCCGAGGTCCGGCCAGCGAATGCCGTATCTATGAGTTCATCCAGCCCCAGGTCCGAAGCGTCTGAGACCACGGCCTTCACCTCGTCGAGGCCGACCTCGGCGCGGCCGTGGGCGTACAGCACGAGCTTGCGAATCTCGCTGCGCGAGCCCGCGCGGTCGCCGCCGAGAAGCGTGACAAGCAGGGCGCGCGCCTCCGGTTTAAGCGACAGACCGGCGGCGCGCATTTCGCCATCGATGAGGCGCTCCAGCGCCGCTTCGTTATCGGGGTAGCAGGGCACCGCCGCCGCATTCTTGGCGCGCTCACACACCGCCCGGAGCGGCGCAGTGCGGCGCAGGTCGCCGGCCTCGATCACGACGCGGCACTCGCTCTTCGGCAGCGCCAACACCGCTTCGAGGGCGGCCGCGAAATTGCGTCCGCCGGCTCTAACCCATACCGCGCGCCGGCCACCAAACAGCGGTATGGTCTGCGCCTCGTCCAGCAAGCGCGCAGGATCGGCGGCGATCTCGTCACCGTCGAGGCGCACCAGCGAAAACGGATCATCCGGGTCGTCAACCGACGCGCCGATTAGCGCTCTGACGCGCTCGCTGACGAGGCCCGAATCCTCGCCGAATATAAGAATCACATCGGGGAGGCGATCGGGCTTGGCAAGAAACGCGTCTGCGTTCCCCGATTTGACGGCGACCATGCCTTAGTGGTCCGATTCTAACATTCGCATCCCGGTTCGGCAGGCTATCAGGCGAATGTTAGAATCAAAGGACCACTAACAAATATCAGTGCTAGTGGACTTTTGATTTGACATTCGCTTCACGAGTTTGCGGCCCGGTGGTAGCGAATGTCAAATCCGCTCCACTATGTGCCGGCGACGAAATACGACGCCAAGCGGTTCCTGATGGTCTCGGCGGCGAGGAGAATCGCCCGGTCTTCGGCGTCGCGCTGCCCGCGCTGTTTGGCGAAGCGTTGCTCGGAGCCCGGTATGTCGAAGTCGACATGAGCGAAGCAATTGTCCTGGACCACCGCCTTGTTGGTTGCGATCTCAACCAGGGAATAATTGGCGATCACCGCGTCGATCTGCGTATTCGGGCGCCCGGTGACCGGGTCGAGCACCGCGGTGTATTGCGAGGTTCCGACATTGACCACGAGCCGGTAAGTTGGAGCGCTAACCGTCGCGCCGCCGTGCAAATCGAATTGCAGCGCGTTGAACATGCCGACCGCGATACGTTCGGCAGGTGTGCCGTGAACGGCGACGATCGGCGGAATTTCGGTGGCCAGAAACTTATCGTACGCGCTGTCGGCGTTGACGCCGGGCGGCTTGCCATAGAGCGGCTGCCAGCAGCCGGCGGTCAGGCCGCCGAGCGCGCAGGCGACGACCAGAATGCCTGCAGGCTTGCGCCAGCGCCTGAGGAGATCACGCGACCACATTGACGATCCGTTGCGGCACGATGATCACCTTTTTCGGTGCCTTGCCGTCCAGCGCCCTTTTTACCGCATCGAGCGCGAGCACGGCAGCCTCGATATCGGCTTTGCCGGCCTCGCGCGGCACGGTGATGTCGGCGCGTTTTCGCCCGTTGATCTGGACCGGGAGCGTCATGGTGTGCTCGATCAATAAATCGGGCTCGGCCTGCGGCCACGGCGCCTGGGCGACCAGGGCCTCGTGACCGAGTGCGGCCCAGCATTCCTCGGCGAGATGGGGCATCATCGGACTAAAGAGTTGCACGAGAATATTAACCGCTTCGCGTATGGCCCACGCCAGGTCTGCGGCACCACTGAACCGGTCAGGCGCCGCGCCTTTGCCACCGTCCCCATCTTCAGCCCCGATATCTCCGATTACCTCATTGAGGATATTGGAGAATTCATAGATCGCCGCCAAACAAACATTAAAGTGCAGCTTTTCAATGTCATCAGTGACCTTGGCGAGCGCCTGATGGGTCGCCTTGCGGAGCGCGAGCGCGGGGGAAGAAAACTGCTCGGGCCGCGCGGCGGGAGCCGATTTGGCGACCTCTGCCGCCTCACCAACAAGCCGCCACAGCCGCTGCACAAAACCCGCGCGCGCGCGCACGCCGCGTTCGGTCCACTCGACGTCGCGCTCCGGAGGCGAATCCGACAGCATGAACCACCGCGCAACATCGGCGCCGTATTCGGAAATGATGTCGTCGGGGTCGACCGTGTTGCGCTTCGACTTCGACATTTTTTCGGGCGGCCCGATCTCAATCGGCTCGCCGGTGGAGATTAGGTTCGCACGCCGGCTATCGCCGCTGGTCTCAATGGTAATTTCCGCCGGCGAGGCCCATTCGCCGTCGGCCCGGCGGTAGGTTTCGTGCACCACCATCCCCTGGGTGAACAGCCCGGCGAAGGGCTCATCGAGTCCGATGTGTCCGGTCTTCTTCATCGCGCGGGTGAAAAAGCGGCTGTAGAGGAGATGCAGAATCGCGTGCTCGATGCCGCCGATATATTGATCGACCGGCATCCAGGCGTCCGCCACTTTGCGGTCGGTCGGGGCGGTGTCGATCCATGGATCGGTGAAGCGGATGAAATACCACGACGAGTCAACGAAGGTGTCCATGGTGTCGGTTTCGCGCACCGCCTTGCCGGCGCAGCGCGGACACTTGACGTGTTTCCAGGTCGGATGGCGGTCGAGCGGATTGCCGGGCCGGTCGAAGGTTACGTCCTCCGGCAATGTCACCGGCAAATCGGATTTCGGCACCGGGACGACACCGCATTTTTCGCAGTGGATGACCGGTATCGGGCAACCCCAATAGCGCTGCCGTGAAATGCCCCAGTCGCGCAGGCGGAAATTGACTTGGCGTTGCGCGATCGGCCGGCCGCCGCTCGTTTCTTTTTCCAGCCGCCGCGCGACTTCTTCCTTGGCCTGCGGCACGGTCATGCCGTCGAGAAAGCGCGAATTGATCAATGTACCGTCGCCATCATAAGCGGTGCCGGTAATGACAAAAGTCTTCGGGTCTTGTCCAGGCGGGCATACCACCGGGATGTTGCCGAGGCCGTATTTGTTGACGAAGTCGAGGTCGCGCTGGTCGTGCGCCGGGCAGCCGAAAATGGCGCCAGTGCCGTAGTCCATCAAAATGAAATTGGCGACGTAGACCGGCAGCTGCCACGACGGGTCGAACGGATGCTTCGCCTTGATGCCGGTGTCGAACCCCATCTTCTCGGCGGTGTCGATCGCCGCCTGCGACGTGCCCCGATGCCGGCATTCCTCGATGAAAGCGGCGAGCGCCGGATTTTTCTTCGCCGCAGCGGCGGCGAGCGGATGATCCGGCGCCAGCGCAAGAAATTTGGCGCCGAACAAAGTGTCAGGGCGCGTCGTAAAAACTTCCAGCTCATTGGGCGCGCCCGGTGCAGTGCTCGGCTCGAGCGCGAAGCGCACCAGCAAGCCCTCGGAGCGGCCGATCCAGTTCTTTTGCATCAGCCGGACTTTTTCCGGCCAGCGCTCGAGCATATCGAGTGCGTCGAGGAGCTCCTGCGAATAATCGGTGATCTTGAAGAACCACTGCGTCAGCTCGCGTTGCTCGACCAGCGCGCCGGACCGCCAGCCGCGGCCGTCGATCACCTGCTCGTTGGCGAGCACGGTGTGATCGACCGGGTCCCAGTTCACCTTCGATTTGCGCCGCTCGACCAGCCCGGCCTGCAAGAAGTCGAGAAACATCGCCTGCTGGTGTTTATAATAATGCGGATCGCAGGTCGCGATCTCCCGGCTCCAGTCGAGCGACAGCCCCATGGATTTGAGCTGCGCCTTCATGACCGCGATATTGTCGTAGGTCCACGCTTTGGGATGGATCTTGCGTTCGGCCGCGGCGTTTTCGGCGGGCAGGCCGAACGCGTCCCAGCCCATCGGATGCAGCACGGCAAAGCCCATCGCCCGCTTCACCCGCGCCACCACGTCGCCCATGGTGTAGTTGCGCACGTGGCCCATATGGATGCGTCCCGAAGGGTAGGGGAACATCTCCAGCACGTAGTATTTGGGCTTATCGTGGGTGTTCGGCGTGGCGAAGATGCCGCGCTCTCCCCAGACGCGTTGCCAGCGGGCCTCGGCTTCTGCGGCGTTGTAACGGTCGGTGGCCATTTTTGGCGGCGTCATCGGGTCAATCTAAAGGTGACGCGACGTGGCATGAAAGTTCTTTAAGGTCAATGCGATGCCAGCCGCTCGGGCTTAAGAGGGGACCTCCCTTCACGAGCCGTTGATGGCGACGATCTGATGGCTGGCGCCGCCATTGCCGGTATCGCGAACCCACAAGTTGTAGCGCCCCTCGCCGACCATCAGTCCTTGCCAATTCTCGAATACGTTCGCCGGATCCTGCACCAGTATCGCCGCGCGCAATTTCGCGCCGAACAGCAAAGCGTAATTACGGATGAAGGCAGCCTTGCCGCGGATGATGCGTTTTCCTCGCCCGAAATAGCTGAGCGGATATCTCGTGTGCGCGGCGAGCCACGCTTTGTCGTTAGCGCGCACGGCTTGCTGCAATTGGGTGACGATCGCCTGCTTTTCCGGCAGGTCTGTTGCCGCGGCGAAGCTACCGTTCAGGCCGAACGCGATCAGCGCGAGAGCCACGGTCAGCGTGATCGCGCCTCTCCTCATTCTCACGCTCACGCTACCTTCGCCGCTGCGGTCGCGACGCCATCCAGCAGTCCGGGTAGCCGATCGCGGATCAAGCGCTCGGCCTCGTTCATGATCCGCTCAATCAATTCGCTGACGGTCGGGATGTCGTGGATCAATCCGGCGACCATGCCGCAGCTCCACGCGCCGGCGTCCATTTCACCGCCGAGCAGAATTCGCGGATAGACCTCGGAGACATGCTCCTTGATGTCGGCGAACTGCACAGCGGCGCCTTTCGTCCGCTCGATGTCGAGCAAGCGCTCGACGCCTCTATTTTTGAGCACGCGCTCGGTATTGCGCAGCGCGCGCATGATCAATCGGGTGTCGAGTTCGGACGCAGCGACGATGGCTTGTTTAACATTGTCGTGCACCGGCGCCTCTTTGGTGGCGATGAAGCGCGTGCCCATGTTCATGCCGGCGGCGCCGAGCGCCAGCGCTGCGACGAGGCTTCGTCCGTCCGCCATGCCGCCCGATGCTACGAACGGAATCTTCAATTCGTCGGCGGCGCGCGGCAGCAAAATCATGTTCGGGACGTCGTCTTCGCCCGGATGACCGCCGCATTCAAAGCCATCGACACTCACGGCGTCGCAGCCGATGCGCTCGGCTTTGAGCGAATGGCGCACGGACGTGCATTTGTGGATGATCTTGATGCCAGCTTTCTTCAGCGGCGGCAGATGTTGCTCCGGATTGCGTCCGGCGGTCTCGACGATCTTGACGCCGCCGTCGATGATCGCAGCGATGTATTCCGGATAGGGCCGGGGATTGACCGAGGGCAGGAAGCTCAAATTCACGCCAAACGGTTTGTCGGTCATCTCGCGGCAGCGCGCGATCTCACGCGCCAGCAAATCCGGCGTCCGTTGCGTCAGCCCGGTGATAATGCCGAGTCCGCCGGCATTCGATACCGCTGCCGCGAGCTCGGCAAAGCCGACAAAATGCATGCCACCCTGAATGATCGGGTGGTGGATGCCGAACATTTCGGTGATAGCCGTCTTCACAGGAGATCCTCCAATTCCGGCGTTACCGGAGGAAATAGGCACAACTAGCGAACCTCATTGCTAAAGCATATCCTGATCCAAAGCCTGTGTTCGACCGGGTTTGCGCGAGCATGCGAAGCGGCTGTGAGGCCCAACCGATGAGCGGCGACAAAGACGCACCTTCCTCCGGCCGTTCGGTTCGAGAGGGCGAGATTTTCCGCGAGCCGCCAGGCAGCGGCAACTTCTCGAGCAGCATTGGCGCGGCGGTTGGTATCGAGCTTTTCCAGGGACGCGGCCGCACCAAGCGAGCGCGTCCTTCGAAAACGATTGTCGAGCCGGAGCGCGAAGTCCCGGTGTTCGCCGAAACCGACGTGCTCGTAGTCGGCGGCGGACCCGCCGGAAC
>DATNNI010000379.1:0-12489 GCA_035601915.1 Xanthobacteraceae bacterium | reverse complement strand
ACCGCAAACTCGCGGGCAGTGTGGACGGCTCGCTCCGCCGCTGGTGCAAGGCGCTTGGCCTGATCGGCACCGGGACTTTGTCGCTACCTTTTACCGCGCTCGGCGGCCGGACCGGGATGATGCGCAGCCTGATGTGGACCGCCCGCGGCGCCGGACGCATCGCGGCCGAGTTCGGAATTTCATACGAGGAATACCGGTAACATGCTCGCTGAGCCTCTCGAGGACCCAAACACCGCATCGCTGTCGATGCGTTTCAGCGGCATGGCGGCGCGGTTTGTCGCGCGCAAGAGCCGCAGCAAGCTCCTTGATTGGCGGGGTGCACCGCCGACGGTCACTTTCACCTTCGACGATGTGCCGGTTTCGGCGTGCGAGCTGGGAGCCGGCATCCTCGAGAGCTATGGCGTGCGCGGCACCTTTTACGTCGCCGGCAGAGGATGCGGGCGGACCAGCCCGGACGGTCCGGCATGCGCTTCGATCGACCAGTTGCGGCCGATCTGGGCGAACGGGCACGAGATTGGATGCCATACCTACTCCCATCCTGCGGTCCGCCATATGGCGCTCGACCAATTGGAGTCCGAGCTCGACCGCAACCAGGCGGCGCTGGCCGAGATCAACGGCAACATCGTCTTGCGCAGTTTCGCTTATCCCTATGGCGACCTTTCGGTTCGCACCAAACGTTATCTCGAAGGTCGTTTCGATTCGTGCCGCTCGAGCCACGCCGGCATCAACACCGGCCTCGCCGATCTCGGCGCGCTCGACGCTTGGCCGCTACAGAACGCCGCGCTCGATCGCGACAAGATCGTGCGGCTGATCGCCGAAACGGTGCACCGGCGCGGCTGGCTGATTTTCTACAGCCACGAGGTCGCCGAGCAACCCGCCCGATTTGGCGTCTCGCCCGATCTGCTCGAATGGGCGGTGAGCACGGCGAAACGCGCCGGATGCGTTCTCACCAATGTCGCCGAAACGCTGAAGTACGTCAGAGCCGCGCCGGACGGCCGTCCCGCGCATGCGGTGCCGTGACATGGAAACTTCAGCTCTCGCGAGGGTAAGTAAGCTTTCAGCCGGCGACGCGCCCGCGCCGAAAGTCACGGTGGTGATCGCGGCCTATAACGCCGAGCGATTCATCCGGCAGACGCTGGACAGCGTCTTTGCGCAGACGTTGCGCGAAGTCGAGTTGATCGTCGTCGATGACGGCTCGACCGATGCAACCCCGGCTGTCCTGCGCGCCATTGACGATCGGCGTCTCAGCGTGTTGCGCCAAGCCAATAGCGGGGTGAGTGCGGCGAGAAATGCCGGCCTTGCGCTTGCGCGCGCGCCTTACATTTTCTTCCTTGATGCGGATGACGTTCTCGTACCGGACGCATTGCAGCGCATGGTTGCCGCACTGGACAACAACCCGGATCGCGTCGCGTGTTTCGCGCATCATATCCGGATAACCGAAGACGGCGCGGAACTAACGCGGCGGACCGATTTGCCGCTGAAAATGTTTCCGGCCGAAGACACGCTACGCAATCTGGTCACCAAAAACTTCATTGTTTGCGGCGCGATTTGTATCAGGACCGAAGCCGCGCGGCAGGTGCGCGGCTTTAACGCCGAGCTGAAGTGGGGTGAAGACTGGGAATTCTGGTGCCGCCTCGCGGTGCTGGCCGACTTCGTCGCCATGCCCAACGACATCGTACTTATGTATCGGCAGCACGGCGGCAGCGCGAATTTTCGCTGGCGCAATTCACCAATCCGGCCCGACTACAAGGCCATCGAGGCGGTGTACTCGCACACCGCCATTGCGCAGCGGGTTCCGGCCGTTGAACTTAAGCGCCGGAAGCGGCTCGCCCACATCGACGCCTTCTGGACCGCCGCGCGCAACGCTTACGTCCAGGGGCGAACCATCGAGTTTCTGACTTACCTGTGCGTCGGCGCGCTCCGCTATCCCGACAGCATTTTGCGACCCGGCCTGGTCTATCTGTTTCTGCGCGGCCTGCGTCGCGCCAAGGCGCTGCCGGCGGCTCCGCTCGATTCCGGCCGGACGGTCGGATGACGGCGCGACCGATCACAGTTTTGGGTGCCGGACAATGATCAACCCCTACGCGGTAATCTATCTCGCGGCCTACATGGTGCCGGCGGCCGTCGGCTTCCTCGCGCTGATCCTTTACACGCATCTTTTGTCGCCGGCGCAATACGGCGTCTATGTCGTCGGTATGAGCATCGCCGGAATCGTCTCTGCGTTGTTCTTTACCTGGATACGACTGTCGGTCTCGCGGTATCAGGCAAGATCGCCTGATCTCGATCTGCGCGGAGCAGCGGCGGCCGGCTACGGCGGCACCGTCTTGATCATTGCCTGCCTCACGCCGCTGGTCATGCTCGTCGTCCGCCCGGATGTCGGCGTTGGATTTGTGGCGGCGAGCCTGTTTCTGTCGCTCTCGTCCGCGGCCTTCGAAATCAGTCAGGAATTCAAGCGCGCACGCTTTAATCCCGTGCGCTTCATGACCATCGCGATGATCCGCGCCGTGACCGGGCTGACGTTGGGTTACATCGCTATCCGGCTCGGGACCGGCGGACTCGGTCTCATTGTCGCGGTGGGTTTGAGCTATCTCACGGTCAACGTGCTCAACCTCCGAAATGGCGCCGCGAAAACGCCGCCGGTCGTTAAGACCGAACATCTGATCCAGTTTCTGCGCTACGGCTTGCCGTTCACGCTCGGCGCATTCGCGTTTTCGCTGCACGCCGCGCTCGACCGTCTTGGCGTTGCCTATTTGCTCGGCGAAAGCGGCGCCGGCCATTATGGTCTTGCCGCCGATTTGACCCGGCAGCTGGTCGCCGTTCTTGCCGCCAGCGTGGCGTCAGCCATGTTCCCGATTGCATTTCGCAGCTTCGCCGAAAAAGGCGCCGGGGCGACGCGCGAACGTTTGAGTGAAGGCTTCGAAATCCTGCTGGCGCTGCTGGCGCCGGTGGTCGTGTGGCTTGCGCTGTCCGCCGACGTTGTCGCCAGCGGTCTGCTCGGCCGCGAATTCCGCGATAGCGTCGTTGCGCTTCTGCCGCTGCTTGCCTTCGGCCGCATGTGCGGGGCGATCAATCAATACTATCTGCAAGCGAGCTTCCAGCTGGCGGAAAAGCCGCTGCTGCAAGTCGCCCATGACACCCTCATTCTGCTCTTGAACATGGCGCTGCTGTTTCCTCTCACGCTGGCATTCGGATTGCGCGGCACTGCCGCGGCGGTGCTACTCGCCGAAGCGCTCGGCATTATCATCGGCATTGCGCTGTCGCGCCGGGCCTTCAGATTGCCGCTCAACATCCGCGGAATCATCCGCGTCTCCGCGGCGACAGGTGTGATGGCGGCGACGACGCTGGCGCTGAAAATGACGCCGGCCGACCATGGCTTGCTGCAGCTTGTCGGCTTCGTGCTTATCAGCGGAGTAGCTTATGCCGCGGCGGCGCTGGCGTTCGATGTGGCGGGATTTCGCTCCTCGCTCATTGCATTTCTTCGCTCGCAGCCGCGCGACGCGCGGCTTTTGCCGTTGTCCAACCTCGCGCAATCACGCGAGCAGCCCTGAGCCTCGATTCTGAAGGGCGTAACGGACTGGTCAGAGCGGCGGACCGCCTATTGCTTCTGACAAAAATAATCGATGACCGTCCACAGCGGCTTGGGCTGATAATCCCGGTCGAGCGGCAACGGCCGATTAGGCAGCCCGTCCGGGCGTTTGAACCACATCGGCATCCAGGTGTAGCGGTCGGTGATGCCCCAAGTGGCGATGACTTCGGGCCGCGCCGCCGCGAATACCGCCTTAAGGAAATCGTGAGCGCGCGCCGCGACCATGGCATCGCGTAGCGAAATCTCCGGTGGCAAGTCTTCGTCGATAACGTCCAGCTCGGTCACATGCACCGACAGCCCAAGCGAGTTCATTTCGGAGACGAAGCTCGTTACGCCGTCGCTGTCGATTTGATATCTGCCCTGGATGTGGCCTTGCAACCCAACCCCGTGCAGCGGCACGCCGCGACCGAGCAGATCGTGCACCAGCGTTGAGAGCGCGCGGCGCCGCGCCGCAAAGTTTTCGCCCACGCACTCGATGTCATAATCGTTGAGGATCAGTTCAGCTGACGGATCGGCCTGGTGCGCCAGCCGAAAAGCCGTGTCGATGTAACGATCGCCAAGATAGCGCAGCCAGATCGAGGACCGCAGGCCAGCGACCGTTCCCTTCGTTTCCTCAATCGGCTCATTGACGACGTGCCAGGTCTTGATCTTGCCGCGATACCGCGAGACCACGCGGTCGATGTGGATCGCAAGCTCCCGCTCGGCCTCGGCGGCGCTACTGATTTGCTTGGTCCATTCCGGCATCGCGGCATACCAAACCAGCGTATGGCCGCGCATCTGCATCTCGTTCGCCTCGGCAAACGCGAGCACTTTGTCGGCGTAATCGAAATTGAATTGGTCGCGGGTCGGGCGGAGATAATCCCAGTACAGTCCGTATTCCGGAATAACCTGCTGACAGTAAGTCTCCAGCGCGGCGCGGTACTCGGCCTCGTCTTGCAGCGGGGCAATGTTGACGCAAGCGCCGTAGGGCACGCGCCGCTCCACGCGCGACGCGAGCGCCGTATTGCTGGAGCCCGTTGCCAGCGCGGCCATAAAGCCCGCGCCGCCCGCCAGCGTTTGTCTGCGTGATAACATCGTCGTCCGTTCCGAATGCCCGCAGAGTTCCAAACGCGGCGCCATGTGTATTATGAGCGGGCCATCGCTAAGGCGCAGGCCCGGCGTTGAATTCATTCGAATTAACCTTTACGCACTCTATCGCTTCTTGCTGCGTGCGGCATGTGGGACTCTCGCCTCGCGGTTTCCCCCTCCCGCGCAAGAGGCCATTGTGAACGTACTGCAACTGGCGCGGCTTGGCGCCCACCACGCCCGCAACGCCGTGGCCGAAGAAATCTACCTGCGCACCGGCCGCGATTTGACCTTGCCCGTCTCGATCTATGGAGAAGTGATCGAACGGTGCAATTACAAGTGCCGTTATTGCGAGTACTGGCGGTTCGCGCATTACCGCGATGAAATGTCGATCGACGAGTGGAAAAATGCGCTGCGCGATCTCAAGCAATTCATCGGGCATTATCACATCGAATTTTCCGGCGGCGAGCCTTACATAAAAAAAGGCTTTCTCGATCTCGTTGAGTTTTGCGGCGAGGCCGGAATTAAATGGGGCGTCACCACTAACGGCGGCGCCTTCGGCAACGAAAAAGTGGTCGACAGAACGGTCGCCGCCGAACCGTTCAACATCAACATCTCGATCGATTCGCACGATGCGGAAATCCACAACTATTCACGCGGTATCGACGGCTCGCTCGATGACATCGTCGCCGGGATCGGCAATGTCATTCGGGCAAGAACCCGGCACGGCGGCGACTTTCCCATCATCGTCAAGCCGGTCGTGCACAAGCTGAATTTTCGTCTGCTGCCGGAGATGATCGCGTGGGCGCGCGATGTCGGCGCGACTGCGATCAACTTTCAGCCGCTCGAACAGCATACCGCCGAAGCGAAGGAGGAATTCTGGATCGGTCCAGAGGAACTCGACGATCTGATCGCCGTGAAAGACCGCCTGCTGGCGATGAAGCGCGCCGGAGCGCCGATCCTGAATTCGGAGCTATTGCTCAATCTATGGCCGAACCATTTCCGGCGGGAAAAAGCGCCGCGCGAAGCGATGCCGTGTCGCATCGGACTGCGAAACTTCTTCATCCGCTCCGACGGGCGCGTCGAGGTCTGCTGGAATTTTCCGCCGATCGGCAATGTGCGCACCCAGACGGCACAGGAAATCTGGCGAGGTAAAGAGGGCGTGGGGCGGCGCAAGGAAACCGTCGCTTGCGAGACGTTGTGCCTCTTCACGTGCCTGTCGCAGAAAAATCTGAGCGATAAAATCGGCATGGGCTTGAAGCTCCTTGCTAAACCCAAGATGTCGCTCGATGCCTAAGGGCTAATCCCGCCACCGTCAGCCGGGCCGATCAGGCTGGACTGCGCCCCTCATAATTCTCGCAAGCCCTTTTCATCCAAGTGTCACATAGGGCGCGCAAGGTGCGGCCGCTTCCGCGCTTAGAGGGCCCCCAATGAGTGACATCGCCCTACCCGGTTCGATCGAACCGGCGGCCCGCAAGGGCCCCGACCTCACCGGCGCCGTTAACCCGTTGACCGGCATAATCTTCGGCGGCGTCATCGCGGCGGTCATTTTGTTCGTCGCCTACAGCATCTACTCGGATATCGATGCGGCCGGGGGCAAAGTCACCAGCTATGCACCCTTCCTTCTGCTGTTTGTCGCGCTTTTAATTGCGCTCGGCTTTGAATTCGTCAACGGCTTTCACGACACCGCCAATGCGGTCGCGACCGTCATCTATACGCGCTCGCTGCCGGCAAACTTCGCCGTGATCTGGTCGGGCTGTTTCAATCTGCTCGGGGTCCTTGCATCTAGCGGCGCCGTCGCCTTCGGCATCATTTCGCTGCTTCCGGTCGAGCTAATCCTGCAAGTCGGCAGCAGCGCCGGATTTGCGATGGTTTTCGCGCTGCTGATCGCCGCGATAATCTGGAATCTCGGCACCTGGGCGTTCGGCCTGCCGGCGTCGAGCTCGCATACCCTGGTCGGCTCAATCATTGGCGTAGGCGTTACCAATGCTCTGTTGCACGGCCGGAGCGGCACCTCGGGCGTCGATTGGAGCAAAGCCAAGGAGGTCGGCGAAGCCCTGTTGCTCTCGCCGCTATTCGGATTTGCCCTCGCCGCCGTCCTGTTGCTGCTCTTAAAATCGGTCATCCGCATCCCCGCGCTCTACGCCGAGCCGAAGGGCGATCAGCCGCCGCCGTGGTGGATTCGCGGCATCCTCATTCTGACCTGCACGCTGGTCAGCTTTTTTCACGGCTCGAATGACGGCCAAAAGGGCATGGGCCTGATCATGCTCATTCTGATCGGCACAGTGCCGACCGCTTACGCTCTCAATCGCGCGCTGCCGCCTGATCAATTGCAGGTGTTTGCCGCGCGATCACAGGCGGCGAGCGCCATTGTTGAGCAGAAAGCCGCGGGCCATACCGTGCTGGGCAATCCGCGCCCAGCGGTCACTGCATTTGTTGCCAGCCACGAGCTCAACGAAGGCACCTATCCGTCACTAGCGGTGTTAGTGAGCGACATCTCCAGCCAAGTCACCAAGTATGGCTCGCTGGCCCGGATGCCGTCGGAAACGATCGGCAACACCCGCAACGATATGTATCTGGCGTCTGAGGCGATCCGCTTCCTAATGAAGGATAAGGCCAGCGACCTATCGGCCAACGATATCAGTGCGCTCACCGCCTATAAGTCTTCGCTCGACGGCGCGACCAAATTCATTCCCACTTGGGTCAAGGTTGCGGTCGCCATCGCCCTTGGGCTCGGAACAATGATCGGCTGGAAACGGATCGTGGTCACCGTCGGCGAGAAGATCGGCAAAACGCATTTGACCTACGCGCAAGGCGCCTGCGCCGAAATCACCGCAGCCGCGACCATCGCTGCCGCCGACATCTACGGATTGCCGGTGTCGACGACCCACGTCCTATCGTCGGGCATCGCGGGCACGATGGCGGCGAATGGCTCGGGGCTGCAGCTTTCAACCGTGCGCAACATTGCGCTCGCCTGGATACTCACACTGCCCGCAGCGATGGCGATTTCGGGGATTCTCTACTGGTTCTTCTCGACGCTGTTTGGCTAAGAAAGGCGGCCGCGCCGATGTGCGACTAGAAAGGGCGCCGGGGACACCCGACGCCTTTTTCGTTGGCTAGCCCAGCGCTTACTGCACCTCGAAACGCTTCATGATCTCGGCAGGGATCGGCAGCGCCTTGATGATCGAAGGATCGCCCGCGGTGCGAGTAGCCCAAACGCGCTTTTCGAGCCCGGTCACTGTGAGCTCACCGCGCGCGCTGATGCGGTGCTCGACGTCGAAACTTGAGCGGCGAAACTCGCGGATCTGCGAGGTCATTTCCATCACGTCGCCAAAGCGCACCACTGAAAGAAATTGAGCATTGACCTCCACGATGGGAAATATGGGGTTGGAGGGTAGGCCATAGGCGCGAGCCATTTCCGGCGCCTTTACCCCCAGAGCAACCTCGAACAACGCCCAAGTCCCCCAGTCAAAGAATTCGAAAAACCGCCCGTTGAAGGCTATGCCGGCTGGGTCGCAGTGCCCCCATTCGAGGGAAAATTGCCGCCGGTTAATGAGACTGGCCATGTCTAAATGGGCTACTTGAGTCAAACGGCCGAGGCGCCGCGGGGCCGGCAACTGCCTGCCCGTGCCCGGATTGTTTTCTCGTTCATTTCGGCTCCTGCGCGAATGCTCAAAAAATAGGCAATGAACAAAACCTGGGCGGAATCAAATTGGGCGTTACTCTGGCGCGTGTGACTCTGGCCTCGCGGATTCCGCGAGTGGGTACAGCGACTTAACCTTCCCCCTCGTTTGGCACGCTCCTTGCGATTTCGTCTATGCGCGACGGCGACGTGCCGATCGCGCGCGTCTAACAGAGGAAAACGCGATGCTCAACCCGATAAACGCGGTCGCTAAGCGACCGCGAGGTCGCCGCTGGCTGGCTGCCGCGGCGGGCCTTACCCTTGGCCTTACGGCGGCGCTGCCCGCCTGGGCCGAAGACACAATCAAGGTCGGTGTACTTCATTCCCTTTCCGGCACCATGGCCATCAGCGAGACGACGCTGAAGGACGTGGTCCTGATGCTCATCGACGAGCAGAACAAGAAGGGCGGCCTGCTCGGCAAAAAGCTCGAAGCCGTCGTGGTCGACCCGGCATCGAACTGGCCGCTATTCGCGGAAAAAGCCCGCGAGCTGATCAGCAAGGACAAGGTGTCCGTAGTGTTCGGCTGCTGGACCTCGGTGTCGCGCAAATCGGTCCTGCCGGTTTTCAAGGAGCTGAACAACCTTCTGTTCTATCCGGTGCAGTACGAGGGTGAAGAAAGCGAGCGTAACGTGATCTACACGGGCGCCGCTCCAAACCAGCAGGCCATTCCGGCCGTCGAATATCTCGCGGGGCCCGAAGGTGGCAACGTGAAGCGCTGGGTGCTGGAAGGCACCGACTACGTCTATCCGCGCACCACCAACAAGATTCTCGAGGCCTACCTAAAGGACGTGCTGAAGGTCGCGCCCGAAGACATCATGATCAACTACACGCCGTTCGGCTTCGCCGACTGGCAGACCGAGGTGTCCAAGATCAAGGCCTTCGGTTCGGCTGGCAAGAAGACCGCGGTAGTGTCGACGATCAACGGCGACGCCAACGTCCCGTTCTATAAGGAGCTCGGCAACCAGGGCATCAAGGCGACCGACATTCCGGTCGTCGCGTTCTCGGTCGGCGAAGAAGAACTCGCCGGTCTGGATACCAAGCCGCTGGTCGGCCACCTCGCCGCCTGGAACTACTTCGAGTCGATCAAGACTCCGGCGAACGAGGCTTTCATCAAAGAGTGGCACGACTTCATCAAGAACCCGAAGCGCACCACCAACGACCCGATGGAAGCCCACTACATCGGCTTCAATATGTGGGTGAAGGCGGTGGAGAAGATAAAGTCGGCCGACCCTGACAAGGTGATCGAGGCGCTTCCCGGCACCAAGGCGCCGAACCTGACCGGCGGCGTCTCCGAACTTCTGCCGAACCACCACATCACCAAGCCGGTTTTCATCGGCGAGATCAGGCCGGATGGCCAGTTCGACGTCGTGTGGAAGACCAAAGATCTCGTACCCGGTGCGGCGTGGTCGCCTTACATCGCGACCTCCAAGGACCTGGTCGGCGATTGGGTGAAGATGAAGTGCGGCAACTACAACACCGTGACCAAGAAGTGCGGCGGCGCCTCGTAACGACGACGCCGTGAAAGTGACCATGCGGGAAGGCGGCGTATCGCCTTCCCGCAACATCAAGGCCGGGAACCTTGCCATGCGTGTCAGCCGAGCTTGCCTCGTCGCTTTGCTATTGGCCTTGAGTTCCTTAATGCTCGGCCAAGCGGCTGCTTACGCCGCGAGCCTTGACGACGCGCTGAGCCATTTCACCGCCGACGATTTCAGCGAGACCAGCACCGGCATCAGCGACCTCGCGACCAGCGGCAGTCCGCGTGCCGAGATCATTATTCGCGCGTTGCAGGACGGCAGGCTCTTGTTCAGCGCCGAGCGAAAGACCGTTTACGTCAAGGACGAGGCCGGCAAGCTGACCGACGCCGCGACTGGAGCGCCAATCGCCGGCGATGCGCCGGCCGACATCGACACCGTGCGCGTCAACAATCGGGTGCGTGGCGCCGTTGATGCCGCGCTGGGCGGCCTTACGCTTCTCGCCAAGAATCCCGGTGCGCGCTATGAAGCGGCGCAAGCCGTCTACAAGTCGCGTAAAGCGAGCGTGCTGGCCACGCTCGACAGCGCGCTCGCCAAGGAGCAGGACGCCTCGGTGCGCCGCGCCATGACCGAAGCGCGCGCCGCCATCATCCTGTCAGGCGACAAAGGCAGCGACGAGGAAAAGCTCGCCGCGGTCGATGTTATTCGCGAGCGCGCCGACCAGGACGCGCTCGGGCTCCTCGCAAGTCTGCCCCCGACCACCTCGGCCCCAGTGATGAAAAGCGCCACGGCGGCAATCGGTGCCATCAAGAATCGCCTGGCATTGTGGGAGGCGGTGCAGAACGCCTGGTACGGTCTTTCGCTCGGCTCGGTGTTGCTGCTCGCCGCCATCGGCCTCGCCATTACCTTCGGCGTCATGGGCGTCATCAACATGGCGCATGGCGAGATGGTGATGATCGGCGCCTACGTTACCTTTGTCGTGCAAGAAATCATCCGCAACAACAATCCGGCATTGTTCGACTACTCCCTGGTGATCGCCGTGCCGCTGTCGTTTGTGGTGGGGGGCGGCATCGGCATCGTCATCGAACGCACCATCATCCGCTTCCTTTACGGCCGACCGCTCGAGACCTTGCTGGCCACCTGGGGACTCTCGCTGATCCTCCAGCAGGCGGTGCGCACCACCTTCGGCCCGAACAATCGCGAAGTCGGTAATCCCTCCTGGATGAGCGGCGCCTTCGATGTCGGCGGAATCACCATCACCTATAACCGCCTCTGGATTATCTGCTTCGCGATCGCGGTATTCATCGCGCTTCTGGCGTTGCTCCGCTTCACGCGCTTCGGGCTGGAAATGCGCGCGGTGACGCAGAACCGCCCGATGGCGGCGTCGATGGGCATCCGCACCAGCCGTGTCGACGCGCTGACATTCGGGCTTGGCTCCGGCATCGCCGGGATGGCAGGTGTCGCACTTTCCCAGATCGACAACGTCAGCCCCAACCTCGGACAGGGCTACATCATCGACAGCTTCATGGTCGTGGTGTTCGGCGGAGTCGGCAACCTGTGGGGCACGCTCGTCGGTTCGTTCGTGCTCGGCATCGCCAACAAGTTTCTCGAGCCTTACGCGGGCGCTGTGCTCGGCAAGATTGCCATTCTCGTTCTGATCATTCTGTTCATCCAGAAGCGCCCGCGCGGCTTGTTCGCGCTCAAGGGCCGCGCGGTCGAAGCATGACGGGACACATCCTTATCCGCTCCATCGATCGCGGCGCGACCATCTTTTTGATCGTCGTCGCCCTGATCGCGATCTTGGTGCCGGTGCTTAATCTTGGGATTCCGGCTTCCTCCAATTTTTACGTTCCGACTTACCTGGTGGCGCTGTTCGGCAAGTATGCCTGTTACGCGCTGCTCGCGCTGTCGATCGACCTGATCTGGGGATTTGCCGGCATTCTCTCGCTCGGCCACGGCGCGTTCTTCGCGCTCGGCGGCTATGCCATGGGCATGTATCTGATGCGCCAGATCGGCACCCGCGGCGTCTATGCCAATCCCGACCTGCCGGATTTCATGGTGTTCCTGAACTGGAAGGAACTCCCGGTCTACTGGTACGGCTTCCAGTTCTTTCCCTATGCGCTGCTGATGGTAGTGCTGGTGCCGGGCGCGCTCGCTTTCGTCTTTGGCTGGTTCGCATTTCGCAGCCGCGTCACCGGCGTGTATTTGTCGATTATCACGCAAGCGCTCACCTTCGCGCTGATGCTCGGCTTCTTCCGCAACAATTTCGGCTTCGGCGGCAATAACGGTCTGACCGATTTCAAGGACATTCTCGGCTTCAACGTGCAGGCGGAAACGACGCGCAACGCGCTGTTCTCGATCACATGCGTAGCGCTGATTGTGGCGTTTCTCCTATGCCGAGCGATCGTCACCTCGAAATTCGGCAAGGTGCTGATCGCCATCCGCGATGCCGAATCGCGCACGCGCTTTCTCGGCTACCGCGTGGAAGCCTACAAGCTGTTCGTGTTTACGTTTTCGGCCTGCATGGCCGGCGTCGCCGGCGCGCTCTACGTGCCGCAGGTCGGCATCATCAATCCGGGCGAGTTCGCGCCGGCGAACTCCATCGAAGAGGTGGTGTGGGTCGCGGTCGGCGGGCGCGGCACCCTCACCGGCGCGATCCTGGGCGCCATCGTGGTGAACTTCGG
>DATNNI010000378.1:0-7159 GCA_035601915.1 Xanthobacteraceae bacterium | reverse complement strand
CGCGCCCGCCGATGCCGGCGTCGAACGCCATCACCGGGTACTGGTGATCGGCACCGGCCTGACAATGGTCGATTACATTCTCGCGCTTGAGTCGGCCGGCCATCAAGGCGAGATCGTCGCCATTTCACGGCGCGGGCTGTTGCCGTTGCCGCATCGCCCGGCTGCGCCACTGCCGCTACGCGACGCCGAAATTCCGCTCGGCGCGAACGCGTCGGCGCTCCTGAAATGGTTGCGCGCGCGCGTCGCCGATCACGAGGCCGACGGCGGCGATTGGCGCAGCATCGTCGACGGCATCAGAAAATTCAACCAGGACATTTGGCGCCGCCTGCCGACGTCCGCGCGACAAAGCTTCATGCGTCACGCTCGCGCCTGGTGGAACGTGCATCGGCACCGGTTGGCGCCGGAAATCGAGAAGCGCATGACCGCGGCTTTGCGGTCGGGTCACTTGACCGTCATGGCCGCGAAAGTGTTGGCCGTCGAGGCGCGCGCCGAAGGCGCCCGCATAAGCTATCGGCGCCGCGGAGCTTCTTCGATCGAAACCATGAGAGCCGACAAGGTCGTCGATTGTCGCGGCGTCGTTTCGGTTCCGTATCGAGCGGTCAATCCGGCGGTGCGCGACCTCCTGGCGCGCGGCCGCGCGCGACTCGATCCGCTGCAAATTGGACTCGACGTGACGCGCGACGGCGCGGTCATCGATCGCTCCGGAAGAACGTCGCAACGGCTGTTTGCGATCGGACCCCTGGCGCGCGCCGCGCTATGGGAAATCACAAGCGTTCCGGAAATCCGAAGGCAGTGCGCGGAAGTGGCAAGCCGCGTGAGCGGATTGTACCTTCGCAGCGCCGGCTGATGTTCTTTCGCTCGACAGTTATCGAACGAGCCCGGCCGCCCGCGAGACATTGCTCCGGCGCGTCGCGACAATCTCGGCAACAATCGAGATGGCGATCTCGTCGGGCGTGATCGCGCCGAGGTCGAGGCCCGCTGGCGCTTTCAACCTTGCGAGCCGCTCGGCGCTCACGCCACGCGCGGTCAGCGCGTGCTTCAGCACCTCCGCTTTCTTATGGCTGCCGACGAAGGCGATGTAGTCGGCATCGACCGCGAGCGCGGCGAGCAGTGCCGCTTCATCGCCGCGCCCTTGTGTCGACACGACGACGTAGCGGGCACCGGACTCCTTGACCGGCAGCGCGTAGCCTTCGATCCGGCGTTCGGCTTCCGCGAACGCGGACTGTTCGGCTGCGGGCGCACACACGGTCACGGCGAATCCGGCGCGCTTGGCGAAATCGGCGACGGCAACGGCGACCGGCGACGATCCGCAAATCACGACTTGCGGGCGCGGCAACATCGGTTCGACGAAAATGTCCATGGTGCCCTGGCTGGGACACATGTTTTTCGCAAAGCGTACGCCGCCCTCTTCTTCCCCGGGCCTATGCCCCTGGCCCTCCAGCTCGTCAGGCGGCTGCACCGACACCAGGCGCGAGCGTCCATCGGCGAGCGCGTCGCGCGCCGCCTTGAGCACGGCCGCCCGGGCGCAGCCACCGCCGATCCAGCCTTCCGAGATAGTACCGTCGGGCAGGATCACCGCCTTGGCGCCGGCCTTGGCCGCGGTCGCCGCCACCGTGCGCACGACGGTGGCCAACGCAAAAGGCTCTCCTGCCGATTTGCGGCCGGCGATTATGTCGAGAATATCGCTCGCGCGGTCCATTTCAGATTTTCGCCAGATAAGGCTCAAGCGCCGCAAGGCTTTCGAGATTGTGCGCCGGCGCAAACAGATCGACGTAAGGCAGCGCCGCCTGCATGCCGCGCGCCTGGGGAGAATAATCGCGCCAGCCGATCAGAGGATTGAGCCAGACAATCTTCCGGCAGCGGCGGCGCAGGCGGCGCATCTCCTCTGCGAGCTGTCCTGGAGCGCCGGTATCATAACCGTCGGAAACGATCATGATGGCCGTGCGCGAATTGATTACGCGGCGCGCGTGCCAGCGATTAAACGTGGCGAGGCTGTCGCCGATGCGCGTGCCGCCGCCGATCCCCTGCGCCATCAACGCGAGTTTTTCGACCGCGCGTGTGACGTCACGATCGCGCAGCGACGGCGAGACGTGCGCCAGCCGGGTGTGAAAAACGAATGCTTCCGCCTCACGAAAGGCATCGACCACGCCGTGGACGAAGCGCACAAAGAATGCCGTGTAGAGATTCATCGAACCCGAGGCGTCGAGCAAGACGACGAGCCGCAGCGGCTTGATTTTGCGCCGCCGCCAGGCGAGCTCGATCAACGTTCCGCCGTGCGACACGTTGCGATGAATGGTGCGGCGCAAATCGAGGCGGCGGCCGCGGCGGCGGACTTGCTCGCGGCGAACAAGCCGCGCGCGCATGGAACGTGCAAGCCGCGCGGCGAGCGCGTGTGTCGCGGCAATTTCGGCGGGATCGACAATGTGGCGAAGATCGGTTGCGGACAGCCTTTCCGCCGATGACGCACCCTCGCGGCGACCGCGGCCTTCGCTCTCCACGTCCGCATCGCCTTCGGTGCGCCGCTCGATCCGGTCGAGAAGCCCGCGCGCTTCTTCCGGCACATGCGCTTCGGCGAGTTTTTTCGCTGAAAGCGTGCTCGCTTGCGAATGCCCCCCCAAAATCTGCCTTTGACGCATTCCCTCCCCGCACCAGAAAGCATCGAAAATCTCGTCGAAACGCTCCCAATCAGAATGCGTGGCGCAGAACAATGCGCGCAGCGCCGGCATCAGCGTTGCCGGATGCGCGGCTGCCGGCGAAGTAAGAACGGCAAGCGCATCGCCGGTTTCCGCAAGACCGACGCGAAAGCCATTGTCTCTCAATGTGCGGGCAAAGCCGGCGAGCCGGCGGCCCGCGCCGAGCGACTCCACCCGCTCGTCCCCACGAACGCGGGGACCCTGAGCCGGATTTCCGCTTGCGCGGGAACGAACGGATGCAGGCATCACGCCACCCTGCTGAGAAGCCGTTCACTCACCTCACGCGAAAGCCGCGAGCGGTCCTCATGCGTCTTGAGCAAGCAAATCATCGTCTCATAGATCGTTTCAGGCTCTTGGCGTAGATCGTGGATTTCGAGACCGGCCAGCGTCGCCGCCCAGTCGAGCGTTTCGGCGACGCCGGGCATCTTGCGTAAGTCCTCCTTGCGTACCTCCGCTACCATGCGGGCAATCTGCAAGGCGAGCGCGGTTTCGATGCCTGGCGTCCGCGTGAGAATGATCTTTGCCTCGCGATCGACCTCGGGAAAATCGACATAGTGATAGAGACAGCGCCGGCGCAGTGCGTCCGACAATTCGCGGGTGCCGTTCGAGGTCAACACCACGCGCGGAATCGAGACGGCCTTGATGGTCCCGAGCTCGGGAATGCTCACCTGGAAGTCGGAGAGAAGTTCGAGCAAAAACGCCTCGAATTCCTCGTCGGCGCGGTCCACCTCATCAATGAGCAGGACGGGCGGCTTATTCCGGCGGATAGCGGCAAGGAGCGGCCGCTCCAGCAAATACTTTTCGGAAAAAATGTGCTCTTCGATTGTCTCGGCATTCTCTCCGACGCCTTCGCGGGTCTTTATCGCCAGAAGCTGGCGCTGATAATTCCACTCATAAAGCGCGGCGTTCTGATCGAGGCCCTCATAGCATTGCAAGCGGATAAGCTCGGTATCGTGCACCGCGGCCAGCGCCTTGCCGACTTCGGTCTTGCCCACGCCGGCTTCGCCCTCGAGCAAGAGCGGCCGCTTGAGAAAGTCCATCAGCCAAAGCGCAGTTGCGATATCGTGATCGGCAACGTAGCCGACGGCGGCCAGTTTCTCGGCGATCTCTTCGCGCTTGAGATTCATGGGGCCGAGACCTCTACTTCATCATCCGCGGGCATAGCCGTTCGAAGAACGGCGTCGCTTGCTCGCCTATGCCCGCGCATCCATCTTTCCGTTCTTCTCTAAGATGGATTGCCGGATCAAGTCCGGCAATGACGAGGCGGAAGCGCCACGCAACGACCTCACCCGCCATCGCTATCCCGCATGCAGTCCCAATTTTTCGGCAGCCGTCCAGGTGCGCCAATTGTCGTGCGGCATCTGGATGTGGGTCGAGCCGAGAAATGCGAAGGCGTCATTGACGGCATTGGAGAAGCACGGCACGCCTCCGACATTCGGACTCTCGCCCACGCCTTTGGCACCGATCGGATGGTGCGGCGAGGGCGTCGTCGTCCAGTCGGTTTCCCAATGCGGCGTCTCGACTGCGGTCGGCAGGAAGTAATCCATGAACGAAGCGGTCGTGATGTTGCCGTCCTGGTCGTAGTGCAGTTCCTGACCCATGGCGATGCCGAACGCTTCGGTCAGGCCGCCGTGGATTTGGCCCTCGATGATCATCGGGTTGATGCGCGTGCCGCAATCGTCGAGCGCGTAGAAACGGCGCACCTTGACCGTGCCGGTATCGACATCGACGTCCAGCACGCAAATGTAGGCGCCGAACGGGAAGGTGAAATTGGGCGGATCGTAATAGTTGATCGCTTCCAGCCCTGGCTCCATGCCGGGCGGCACCTCGTGGTAAGCCGCCCAGGCCAATTCGGTCATGGTCTTGAAGCGCTCGGGATTTCCCTTCACCTGGAAACGATCGACATCCCATTCGAGATCGTCGTCGTGCACTTCAAGCATGTAGGCGGCGATCATCTGCGCCTTGGCCTTGATCTTGCGGCACGCCATGGCGGTGGCGGCGCCGGACACGGGTGTCGAGCGCGACCCATAAGTGCCAAGCCCGTAGGGCGCGGTGTCGGTGTTGCCCTCCTCCACCATAATGTTGTCGGCCGGCAAGCCGAGTTCGGTGGCGATGATCTGCGCGTAAGTCGTTTCGTGACCTTGACCTTGCGACTTGGTGCCAAGCCGGCAAATACCGCTGCCGGTCGGATGAATGCGAATTTCCGCGGAATCGAACATGGCGATGCCGAGGATGTCACACGCCCGCGAAGGACCGGCGCCGACAATTTCCGTGAAGAAGGCTATGCCAACGCCCATCAGCTCGCGCGTCTCGCCGCGCTTGAACGCCTCTTGCTTGGCCTTTTGCTCCGCGCGCAGCTTTTTGTAATTCACGGACTCCATCGCCTTGTTCATGGCGGTGTGATAGTCGCCCGAGTCATATTGCCAGCCAAACGCTGAGGTGTAGGGAAACTGCTCGCGGCGGATCAAATTCTTTAGCCGGAATTCGGCGGGATCCATGCCGAGTTTCTGCGCCATGATGTCCATCGCGCGCTCGATGCAATAGGCCGCTTCGGTGACGCGGAACGAGCAGCGATACGCCACTCCGCCGGGCGCCTTGTTGGTGTAAACGCCGTCCACCAGACAATAAGCCGCCGGGAAATCATACGAGCCGCTGATAATGCTGAACAAGCCGGCCGGCCATTTGGTGGCGTTGGCGCAGGCATCGAACGCGCCGTGGTCGGCGATGGTGTAGCAGCGCATGGCGGTGACTTTACCGTCCTTGGTCGCCGCGATTTCCATGTCCATAAAGAAATCGCGGGCGAAGGCCGTGGTCGAGAGATTCTCGATGCGATCCTCGGTCCATTTCACCGGACGCCCGGTGACGATCGAGGCGACGATGGCGCAGATGTAGCCTGGATATGCGCCGACCTTGTTGCCGAAGCCGCCGCCGATATCAGGGGCGATGACGTGAATCTTGTGCTCCGGGATTTTTGAGATCAGCGAGCCGACTGTGCGGATGACGTGCGGCGCTTGGAACGTGCCCCAGAGCGTCAGCTCGCCTTTGATTTTGTCGAACGAGGCAACGCATTGGCAGGTTTCCAGCGGGCACGGGTGCACGCGCGGATAGGCAATCATCTCGCGGATGGTCACGTCCGCCTTGGCGAATGCGGCATCTGACGCAGCCTTGTCGCCCGCCTGCCAGGAGAAGATGTGATTGTAGTGCTTGCGCTTGCCGTGGGAGCCATCAGTCTTGTCCTTGAGGTCCTCGCGGATCATGGGCGCGCCGTCGCTCATCGCCTTCATCGGATCGACGTTGCACGGGAGCTGCTCGTATTCCACCTCGACCAGATCAGCGGCGTCGGCCGCGACGTAGCGGTCTTCCGCAATCACGAAGGCGACTTCCTGGTTCTGGAAGAGCACCTTGCCGTCGGCAAGCACCATTTGCACGTCGCCGGCAAGCGTCGGCATCCAGGCGAGGTTTACGGTCTTGAGGGTTTCCGCGGTAATGACCGCGACGACGCCGGGGACTGCTGCGGCTTTCGTGGTGTCGATGTTCTTGACGCGGGCGTGAGCGTACGGCGACCGCGTGAAGTCGCCGTACAACATGCCCGGCAGCTTCAGATCGTCGACGTAGTTGCCTTTGCCCTGGACGAAACGGATGTCCTCGACGCGTTTTCGTTTGCAGCCCATGCCTTCGAGCTTGGCGGCGCGTTCGGCGGAAGTCGGGGTCATGTCGTTCATTCTGCGGCCTCCTGGAACGGCACGCCGGCAAGTTTGGCGGCGGCGAATTGAATGGCCTTGACGATGTTCTGATAACCGGTGCAGCGGCAGAGATTGCCGGAAATGCCGTAGCGGATCTCCTCCTCGGAGGGATTGGCGTTCTCCTGGAGGAGCCGATAGGCGCGCATGATCATTCCCGGCGTGCAGAAACCGCATTGCAGGCCGTGCATCTCGCGGAAGCCTTCTTGCAGCGCGTGTAGCGTGCCGTCGGCGTTGGCCATGCCTTCGATGGTGCGGATGTCAGATCCGTTCGCCTGCACGGTGAAGACGGTGCAGGACTTCACCGACTTGCCGTCGAGATCGACTGTGCAGGCGCCGCAATGGCTCGTTTCACAGCCGATATGCGGCCCGGTGATGTTTTGCTGATCGCGGAGGAAGTGAATGAGCAGCGTGCGCGGCTCGACCAGGGCCTCGATGGTCTTGCCGTTCACCTTCATGGAGACTTGGGATTTCGCCATCGGCGTTGCTCCTCTGAATCTTATTTTGCGCGCGACTTCGCACGAGCAAGCGCCCGCGTAAGCATCACGCCGGCCATCTTGGTGCGATAGGCCGCAGGTCCCCTTGCATCAGTCGCCGGCGAGGTGATCGCTTCGGCCGCGGCCACCGCTTTTTTCAACGTGGCGCCGTCAAGCGCCGACCCGATTAGGATTTTCGCGGCCTCCTCGGCCCATAGCGGCGTTTCAGCTACATTGGTAAGGCCGATCG
>DATNNI010000377.1:0-3050 GCA_035601915.1 Xanthobacteraceae bacterium | reverse complement strand
ACCTTCCGCACCTGCGCGATCATCTCCGGCCTGATCGCGCGGCGCTTCACCGGCGAGGAGAAGACCCGGCGTCAGGTGCTGTTCTCGACCGACCTGATCTATGACGTGCTGCGCAAGCACCAGCCCGATCACGTTCTGCTGCGCGCCGGCCGCGCCGATGCCGCGACCGGGCTGCTCGATATTCGCCGGCTCAGTGATATGCTGGCGCGAATCAAGGGGCGAATCACCCACAAGGAACTGACCCGCATTTCGCCGCTGGCCGTGCCGGTGATGCTGGAAATCGGCCGCGAGCAGGTTTATGGCGAGGCATCCGACGAGTTGCTGGCGGAAGCCGCCGAAGAACTGGTCAAAGAGGCGATGTCGTAGAATAGAATGGATTTTTTACGCGCAGACCTTTCAACATCGTCATGCCCGGGCTTGTCCCGGGCATCCACGTCTTCCTTTCTTGTGAGGCCGAGACGTGGATGCATAGCAACTCGGCTATGCCGAGTTGCGTCCTGTTTGAAGACCCAAGCCGGAAACATCCGGCTTGGGGGACAAGCCCGGCCATGACGAGCATTGCTGTCGAAATTGCCAATCATTCTTCCTTGGAAGTCGCAGGCATCGCCCTCGTCGCCGATCTCTCCGGGGCGCTGTTCTGGGAAGAGCAGAGCCTGCTGGTGGTCTCCGACCTGCATCTGGAAAAAGGCTCCAGCTTCGCCGCGCGTGGCGTGCTGCTGCCGCCGTTTGACACGGCGGCGACGCTCGGCCGGCTCGCGGCGGTGATCGGGCGGCATGATCCGCGCATGGTGATTGCGCTCGGCGACAGCTTTCACGACCGCGACGCCCAACAGCGGCTGTCCAGGCCCGACCGCGACGCCATCGCGGCGCTGCGGCGGCGGCGCGACTGGATCTGGATATCCGGCAATCATGATCCGGCGCTGCCGCCGGACCTGGGCGGCGTGGTCGCCAGCGAAGTGGCGATCGGCGGAATCGCGTTTCGTCACCAGCCGACGGGGGCGGCCGGCGAAATCGCCGGGCATCTGCATCCGAAGGCGCGCGTCTCGACCCGCGGCCGCTCGATGGAGCGGCGATGTTTTGCCTGCGACGGCGCGCGCGCGGTGATGCCGGCATTCGGCGCCTATGCCGGGGGTTTGAGCATTCGCGACGCGGCGTTCGCGAAGGTATTCCGAAACCAGGGTTTCATGGCGCATGTGCTCGGCGACGTCAGGCTGCACGCCATCGCCGCCTCGCGCTGCTATTGATGCAAGTCCCGGCCCCATGCTTTGACAGGCTTGCCGCGGTGTTGTGACGGATCTCGACAGCTTCGATCTTCTGCGACAGGTCCCTCCGCCGGTCGGCCGCGGCGCGAGGATGGTTGCCAATTTCGCCATGATTGACAGGCGGATATGACGACGGCAGCGATGGTCGCGGAAGGATCACGCACGGGAGGCAGGCAGGTGAAAATTCTCGGAATCAATTCAGTGTATCACGAGTCGGCCGCCGCGCTGCTGGTCGACGGCGCGCTCGTCGTCGCCGTCGAGGAGGAACGGTTCAATCGCATCAAACACGGCAAGTCGTCGGACTTCGACAACCCGCATCAATTGCCCGAACGTGCGATCCGTTTCTGCCTGAAGCATGCCGGGCTCACCGCCGGCGATATCGATCATGTCGCCTATTCGTTCAATCCCCAGTTGCGCCGGACCCAATATCGCGAGAAATGGTGGGATCCGCGGCTTGAGGAAACATTCCGGCTGCGGCTCGGCCAGGTGCGCGATGTTACCGAGGAGCTTCTTGGACGTCCGCTTCGGCAACGGTTTCATTTCGTGCCCCACCATATGGCCCATGCGGTTTCGGCGTATTTCCCGTCGGGCTTCGATCGCGCGGCCATCCTCACCATCGACGGCATCGGCGAGGTCGCCGGCTCTTCGCTGGCGAAGGCGGTCGGGACGCGTATCGAGCCCGTCGAAAGCTTCGACTATCCGCACTCGCTCGGCTTCCTGTGGGAGGTGATGAGCACCCATCTCGGCTTCTCGCACTACGATGCTTCGAAGGTCATGGGCCTGGCGGCCTACGGCAATCCCGAGGTGTTCCGTCGCGAGCTCCGGTCGGCGCTGCGCGTCGGCAAGGAGGACTATGCGGTATCCCCGGAGTTTCTCAATTTCAATTCAAACAACTTCGCCAAACTGGATGCCCTGTTCGGTCCGCCGCGATACATGGATGCCGAGATTCAGCGGCGCCATGCCGATATCGCGGCGGCGCTGCAGGAAGCGACCAATGCGGCGGTTTTGGCCCTGGTTCGTCGCCTCAAACGCAAGGTGCCGTTCGACAAATTGTGCCTTGCCGGTGGCGTCGCGCTCAATTGCGTGACCAATGAACTGGTGCGGCAATCCGGTGTCTTCTCGGATGTGTTCATACCCTCCGCGCCACACGACGCGGGCACCGCGATCGGCGCCGCCTTTGCCGTGCATTGCGCAAAGCAAAAAAGCCCCCCCGAGCGAGGCAACTCCACGCCGTATCTCGGTCCCGCGTTCGGCCGGCGCGAAATTCTGGCGGCGGTCAAGTCGGCCGGTCTCACGCCGCGGCGAAGCAAGTCCCCCGCGCGCGATGCCGCGGCGATGATCGCCGATGGCAAGATCGTCGCCTGGTTTCAGGGCCGCATGGAATTCGGGCCGCGCGCGCTCGGCAACCGTTCGTTGCTCGCCGACCCGCGCCGGCCGGACATGCGCAACATTCTCAATCAAAAGGTCAAGCACCGGGAGGACTTCCGGCCGTTTGCGCCGAGCGTCATGGCCGAACGCGCCGACGAATGGTTCGAGGTTGGCGCACACTCGACCAGTCATGCGTTCATGCTGTTTGCCTGCGCGGTCAAGCCTGGGCAGTCTGATCGCATCCCCGCCGTCGTGCACCAGGATGGCAGCGCCCGGGTGCAGCTCGTGAGCCGCGAATCAAATCCGGATTTTCACGAGCTGATATCCTGCTTCTTTGCGCGAACCGGTGTGCCACTCGTCGTCAACACCTCCTTCAACGACAGCGAGCCGATCGTTTGCACGCCCACCGATGCGATCGTC
>DATNNI010000376.1:0-3160 GCA_035601915.1 Xanthobacteraceae bacterium | reverse complement strand
CAAGCACATTATGACGATGTGCAGCGCCATGATGCAGCAGATCGTTACGCTGCCGCAGCCGGTGATCGCTGCAGTCCAGGGACCGGCGTCGGCGGCAGGTTGCCAATTGGTGGCAAGCTGCGACTTGGCCATCGCCTCGCGCGCTGCCAAGTTTGCTACCCCCGGCGTCCACATCGGGCTGTTCTGCTCTACCCCCATGGTGGCGCTCTCTCGGGACGTCTCCCGGAAGCACGCGATGGAGATGCTTTTGACTGGAGACCTAATATCGGCCGAAGAGGCAGCGCGGATCGGACTCGTCAACCGCGTGGTCGCGGCCGGCCACGAGCGCGATGAGGCGATCAAGATTGGGCGCGGTATTGCGGAAAAATCGTCGCTGACTGTCAGACTAGGGAAAGAGGGATTTTACCGCCAGCTGGAAATGCCCCTGGCCGAGGCTTACGAATACGTCACCGGCGTGATGGTGGAAAACATGCTCAAGCGAGATGCCGAGGAAGGTATCGGCGCCTTCATCGACAAACGCACACCGAAATGGGAAGACCGCTGATCCGAGCGCCAATGGAACACGATACATATCCCGACAACTACATTCGCGGCATTCTCAATACCGTGAAATCCGTCGCGATGGTCGGAGCATCAGAGAAAACCAATCGGCCGAGCTACTTCGCGTTCAAATATTTGCTTGAACGCGGCTACCGGATGATTCCAATAAATCCCGGACTGGCCGGCAAGGACATTCTCGGTCAGCGAATTTACGCCCGGCTTGCCGACGTGCCCGAACCGATCGACATGGTCGACATCTTTCGGAGTTCGCGCCACGCGCTGCCCATCGTGCAAGAGGCGCTGGCGCTCGATCCCCGTCCGCGGGTCATTTGGATGCAGCTTGGCGTTCGCAACGACGAGGCGGCGGCGCTCGCCGAGGCCGCGGGTCTAAAGGTGGTGATGAACCGCTGCCCAAAGATCGAATATGGCCGCCTCTCCTCGGAGATCTCCTGGATGGGCGTGAACACCCGCACTATCTCGTCAAAGAAGGCCGCGCTCGGCGGCGGCATTCAGCGGTTGTCGCTCAACCGCCAGTCCGCTCCCGGCGGCACGACGAGCGCCAGCGAACGCGCACAGCGTCAGGACAGCGGTGTTTAAGCAAACGCGCCGGCCATCGTCCGCCGCTTAAGCGAAAATTACCGATCAAATCCGCGACTTGTCTAAGCCGAGTGGGGAACTTCTTTACATTTTTGTGATTTTCTGAAGCAGCAAACAACGGGCGCTTCCGCCCCAACGTTGCAAAGAAACTCTGGATAATGAGGAACGGGTCATGAGAATGGGCTCGGTGGCTGTACTTGTCTTCTCGGCACTCGCATTCGTCCCGTCCGCAAGTTATGCGGACAATCGGCAAGACGACGGCGCATGTGTCAGTGATGCGATGAATATCTGCTCGCAATACATCCCCGACCGCGCGCGGGTCGCGGGCTGCCTGATGAGCAATCGTAATCGCATTTCACCGTCTTGCCGCGCGCAGTTGGCGCACTGGAAAGACTAATAACTTCTCGTCGATAGCGCCGGAATCGATCGCCGCGCCGGCACCCGCGGCGATCGTCCCCGCGCGTCGCGTCGTGATACCTTGACGGGGTTTGCGGCTCCTATAAACCGGGCCGCAAGTGTCGCCCCTCGCCCCCGTCAAGGATAGATCGATGAGCGAACGCATTCCCGGTTTCTCCACGCTTGCCGTACACGCTGGCGCGCAACCCGATCCAACGACGGGGGCGCGCGCGACGCCGATCTACCAAACCACATCCTATGTTTTCGAAAGCGTCGACCACGCCGCTTCGCTGTTCGGCCTGCAGACCTTCGGCAATATTTATACGCGGATCGGCAATCCGACCAATGCGGTACTCGAGGAGCGCGTGGCGGCGCTTGAAGGCGGCACGGCCGGGCTTGCGATCGCCTCCGGTCATGCGGCGCAAGTCATCGCTTTTCACTGCCTCATGCAGCCGGGCGACGAATTCGTCGCATCAAAAAAGCTCTACGGCGGCTCGATCAATCAGTTCAACCACGCGTTCAAGAATTTCGGCTGGAATGTGGTGTGGGCCGATCCGGACGACATCGGCTCGTTCGAGCGCGCCGTATCGCCGAAGACTAAAGCGATCTTCACCGAGTCGATTGCCAATCCGGGCGGTGTCATCACCGACATGGAGGCGGTGGCGAAGGTCGCGCGCGGCGCCGGCGTGCCTTACATCGTCGACAACACGCTCGCCACGCCTTATCTCTGCAAGCCGATCGATCACGGCGCCGACATTGTCGTTCACTCGCTGACCAAATTTCTCGGCGGCCATGGCAATTCCATCGGCGGGCTGATTGTCGATGCAGGCACGTTCAACTGGTCGCGCGACAACCGCTATCCGATGCTCAGCGCGCCGCGGCCGGAATATCAAGGCATTGTGCTGCACGAGACGTTCGGCAATTTCGCTTTTGCCATCGCCTGCCGCGTGCTGGCATTGCGTGACATCGGACCGGCTTTGTCGCCGTTCAACGCCTTTCTCATCCTGACCGGGATCGAGACGCTGCCGTTACGCATGCGCGCACATTGCGACAACGCGCTCGCGGTCGCCGAGTGGCTCTCAGGCCGGCCACAGGTCGCCTGGGTAAGCTATCCCGGACTGGCGGGCGACCGTTATCACGGGCTTGCGCAAAGATATTGTCCCAACGGCGCGGGCGCGGTGTTCACATTCGGGCTCAAGGGCGGTTACCACGCCGGCGTAAAGCTCGTCTCCGATGTGAAACTCTTTTCCCACCTCGCCAATATCGGCGATACCCGCTCGCTCATCATCCATCCGGCATCGACCACGCACCGGCAACTCACTGACGACCAAAAAACCGCGGCCGGCGCCGGCCCTGACGTGGTGCGGCTTTCAATCGGCATCGAAGACAAAGACGACATCATCGCCGATCTCGAGCAGGCGCTGAGCGATTAAGTGCCGGTCGGCCGGAGCGCATCGGCGAACCCGCCGGCGCCTCGCGCGCCTGCCGTGGCGTAGCCGGTTCGCGCCGTCACATTCGCTGCGTGAAGCGTCGCCACGGTGAGCACGAGCATCGCGCCGGCCTGATGCAGGAGAGCGAGCGGCAGCGGCACGACCAGCAACAGGGTCGCGATGCCAAGCACGATTTG
>DATNNI010000375.1:0-2286 GCA_035601915.1 Xanthobacteraceae bacterium | reverse complement strand
GCCGCGCGAAGCGCATGCCGATCTGAAGGGATCGATGGCCCGCAGTGCCGTCGCCATCCTCGCCGAGAGCGACCCGGAGCGCGTTCCGGAACTGGTGCCGGAACGCTACAAGCGAATGATGCTGAATCCGTTCGCCTTTTTGCGCGGCGCGGCGGCGGTGATGGCGAACGATCTGGCCGGCCAGCCGATGGTCGGATTGCCGGTGCAGGCCGGCGGCGACAGCCATCTCATGAACTTCGGCGCCTTCGTCACCCCGGAAGACAATATCCTGTTCGACGTCAACGATTTCGACGAGACGCTGCCGGGTGTCGATTTTACCGTCGACCTGAAGCGTCTCGCTGCGAGTGTCGTGGTGGCGGCATCGGCCGCCGGCGCCAGCAAGAAGCAATCGCGCGCGGTCGCGGCCGAAACGGTCAGGGCCTACCGGCTGCACATGAGTGAGCTTGGCCGGTTGTCACCCCTCGAAATCTGGCACAGCCGCATCGATCTCGAACAGGAGGTCAAGCGGATCGGCAACGCCGACCTCAGGCGCAAGCTTTCCGGCGTGATCGCCAAGGCGCGAGGCGAGGGCCTGTCAAAGGACGATAATTTTCCGCATCTCGCCGGCGGCGATAATCCGAAGATCGTCGACAGGCCGCCCACCATTTTCCATCTCGATCCGAAGGCGGATGCGCGGCATCGGTTGGCCGTCGAGCGGGTATTCGCCACCTATCGCAAGGGCCTCAATCCTCATCTGCTGCGGCTGCTCGATCGCTTCACGCTGCGGGATATCGCGTTCAAGGCCGTAGGCGTGGGGTCTGTCGGCACATTCTGCTGCGTGGCGCTGTTCATGACCCCCGACAACGAACCGCTGTTCCTGCAGATCAAGCAGGCGATGCATTCGGTGCTGGAACGCCTCGGCGGCAAGCTTGCCTACAAGGGGAACCAGGGACGCCGCGTCGTGGAAGGTCAGTTGATGATGCAGGCCGCGAGCGATGTCTTCCTGGGCGCGACGCAGGACGAAACCTCCGGTCGCCAGTTCTACGTCCGGACGTTGAAAAACCGCAGGCTGGGCGGGGTGAGCGAAATCAGCGAGGGCGAATCGCTGTCGGATTACGCCGAATTGTGTGGCCGGACGCTGGCGCGCGCGCATGCCCGCTCCGGGGAGCCGGCGGCGATCGCGGGCTACATGGGCAAGAGCGAGGCGCTCGATGATGCGATTGCATCGTTTGCCATGGCCTATGCCGATCAGACCAATGCCGATTATGCCGCGCTGGTGAAGGCAAAAGGCGGCGCCACGAAACCCGCCACAAAGGTCAATGGGCGGACGGCGAAGGCCGCCTGATCGCTCGTCCCCGGACTTCGTCTGTCGCGCCGGCGGCGCGATCGCGCTCGGTGCCGCGAGTCCTGTCAGGAACTTCAAATCGAACAGCGGCATCGGAATAGCTATTTTTGCTGGCGCCCCTATTTTTCCGAAGTTCGTGCAAAGGGGCGCTGCGAGGGTTCACGAACTTGGGGAAAGGGGCACCAGCCATGAAGACGGTCGTTGTTCGCAACATCCACCGGACCGACGCTGGCGTCGTCAAGCGGCTTGGTGCGCTGGGCGTCGCCACGGTGCACGAAGCATATGGGCGAATCGGGTTGATGAAGCCCTATTTGCGGCCGGCATGGGCGGGCGGCGAAGCGGCCGGCACCGCGGTCACGGTGCTGGCGCAGCCGGGCGACAACTGGATGATTCATGTCGCGGTCGAACAATGCCGGCCGGGCGACATCCTGGTGGTCGGTTGTACCGCCGACAACACCGACGGCATGTTCGGCGAACTGCTCGCGACCTCGCTCAAGGCGCGCGGCGTCACCGGTCTTATCATCGATGCCGGCTGCCGCGATGTGAAGGCTCTGCGGGAAATGGGCTTTCCGGTGTGGTCGAAGGCGATCTCGGCGAGGGGGACGGTCAAGGCGACGCTCGGCGCCGTCAACATTCCCGTCGTATGCGCCGGCATCAATGTCGAACCCGGCGACGCCGTGGTCGCCGATGATGATGGCGTGGTGGTGATCTGGAACAAACACGCCGGCGAGGTCGCCGCCAAGGGCGAGAAACGCCGGGCGGAAGAGGACGTCAAGCGCAAGCAACTCGCTTCCGGTGTGCTCGGGCTCGACATGTACAACATGCGCGAGCCATTGGCGAAGGCCGGCCTCGTCTACCTCGACCGGCCGGAATCGGATTGAGGCGACGATGCGGCTGCCTACATTGCTTCGATGGTGCGCGATGGCCGCCGCCTGACGGCGGCGCGGTCGCAGCTTATATTA
>DATNNI010000374.1:0-19559 GCA_035601915.1 Xanthobacteraceae bacterium | reverse complement strand
CGCCGCCGCCGACACCGGTGAGGCCGGAGATGAAGCCAATCCCGGCCCCAACGCCAAGCGCGCCCGGCGAAGGGATGCGCCGATTTGGCTCCTCGCTCGTTGCCGGGCGAAACGCAAGAATCGCCGCTGCTGTCAAAAGCGCGATGCCGGTCAAAGCGTCGTAAATGCTTTTATTGAGAGCAATAACCCCTCCCAATAGCGCAGCCGGCAATGACGCGAGCAAAAACGGCGCGAGCTTGGGCCAATCGATGATCTTTCCGCGATTAAACAGCCACGTTGAATACGCGGCAGCGACAATGTTGAGGAGCAATGCCGTAGGCCGCATTTCTTGCGGCGGCAACGAAGCGAACGCCATTATCGCGAGGAAAGCCGTTCCGCCAGCCTGACCCACCGTTGCGTACAGCAGTGAAACGGCGATAAAGAGGAACGCCAGCATGGTCCGGCGGAGCGCTCAATTCATTCTATGGCTTGGTCAGCCAGAAGCGCGGGACTTCAAATAGATCGTCCTCCAGAAAGCGGCATGGATCAAGACCGGTTGGGCAGAGAAGCACGCCGCGGATGAACGGAATACATTAAGGCCGGTTACGCCGCGCGGCGCCGCCGCACCGACCAGACCAGCGTAACGATGACCGCGACGAACAGCCAGATTCCAAGCAAGGTCGTTCCTGCCGGCAGCGTCCAGAAAGCCAAGTAGCCGAAAAACACCGCAATCGACATTGCCTCGCTCAGATCGGCGCCCATGAACAGACACGGCGCGCTCGCGGCGATCGGCATGTTGCAGCCGAGCGCGCCGGCGACGGCGCCGCCGAGCAGCAACACAACCAACGGCCCGATGGTGAACAAGATAATCAGCGCGAGTGGCACGCCGAGCCAGACGAACGGATAGCGGGGCCGTGCGGTCATGGGGCGCGCAGACCTTACGGTTTGCGGTTAGGCGCGACGAAGGGATTGGTATCGACGCCGCCTCGGCTGTTCTTTTCGAAGCATGCGTCCAGACGCGCGAGCGCTGCCGTGCTGCCGTCAAGCGGCACCCGCAGCGTTGCGCCTTCGCCTTTGACTTCGAGGACCTCGGCCATTCGCAATCCTTCGTTGAGGGCCCGGTCAACCAGCGGAATTGTTACGGTTTTTGGCTCGGCCAGCGCTTTGGCTTCGAATGCCCGGGGCCCGGTAACCAGGCGAATGGTATAAGCCTTTCCAGAATCCAGCTTCCATTTCGGCGAACTAAGAAGCAGCAGCAAGCCGTCCTGCGAGCGGACGAACGTAACATCAAGCTCCGACACCGAGCGGTTCATTGAGCAATTGTCGAACCGGTCGCCTTTATACATGGCGGCAATGGTCCATGGTCCGACCGTAACGGTCTGCTCTTCGGCATATGTCATGGCCGACGTGGCGACCGTCGCAACGACAGATAGCGCAAGCGGTCCTCGCACTGAATCCTCCTTGAGAATACGCGGCATGCTCTGCCTCGGAACATCCGCTTCGAGCGTGCCGGCCACCGGACGCGGCAGCGGCAGCGGAACATCGCCTGTTGCTTCCGTCACTTCTGTCTGGATGCGCGCAGCCGCCGCCTTCTTTGCCGCAAGCGCGGCGGCTTCGGCGGGATCGAGCACGTCCCACTGGCACATCTTGTAATTGTTATGTCTTTCCATCAGGTCGATGTGGACATGGGACTCGTGGTAAGCGTCGGCGCCATTGCCCAACACCGTGTCAAAACGTGCGCAAGCGCTCTCTCGTAATTTTTCGCGTACCGGCTTTGCCGTGTTGGTGCCGGTCAGTTCCACGACGACACCGTTGGCCAGTCCGAACGCACGAACGTCCAATGCGTTGGCGCGGCCATGTTCGCTGACCGGCGCACCGGCAAGGCCGTTACGCGGGCGGCAGTCGAAGGAAGCGAGAGTCTCAATTTTGCGCAAGGACGTACCGGGAGCCGAGACCGCCGGCGCGACATCATTGATGATCCATTGGGCCACCGCTTCCGCCATGGGGCAGCGCAGCGTTGCCGATGGCGAAAGCACGGCGCGAGTTTTGTCGGGCAACAGGATGGCGTCGACGATGACGACATCGCTTGCCGTGCACTCGCCTGGGCCGGTGATCGGCGCAGCTGCCTTAAAACTCGCAAGTTCGCGAAGTCCCATCTGACACGGCGAAGGGGCCGTGTCGGACGTTGGCGCGGAAGATTGCGCGTGGGGTGCAATCTCGGGGCGCTCGCGCGGCAGCGGCGGATCATTTGCCGCTACCGCGTTTGTCGCAAGCAGAACACCGCTGAGGCAAAGTGCGCTTGCCGAGAAAGTCCTGCGCGCGTTCATTCGGCGACTGCACATGAGGCGCAACACCCCGAGCCTGCGCGACGTGCGGGCAATGCGACGTTCAAACCGCCAAGCCGCTAAAAAAGTTCCGCGCCGCCGGCGGCCGACTGACAGTTGGGAATGACTGATATTCGATTGCGGCAAGGCTCACTTTTTCTGCTTCAAGCCCATCATGAACGCTTTTTCCTCGGGCTGCAGATAAACCAATTCGGTCAGCGCGCCGATGACGTTCGAGGTATCGAAATAAGCGAACCGCGTTTCATTATGGCGTCCGCCCTGCACCAAGCGAAACCCCGCGGTCTCCATTTCCTTCACGCCTTGGGCATAGTTCGGAACTTCGATGCCGTAGTGATGCAGCCCGCCTTGCGGATTGTGCTCGAGGAATTTCGAATAGGTGCTGACGCCTTCGATCGGCTGGATCAGCTCGAATTGCATCTCGCCCGCCCAGCCGAAGGCGAGGTGCAGGCGCAGCGGTGCCGGCTTGTCGAGATAGGTCTCGTCCTGCAGCTCCGGCTTTTCAATAAACAGAAATTCGGGAACGCCGATCTTGTCCTTGAAGAACGCCATACCTTTGTGAATATCGGGTACGACGATGCCGAGCTGGTATGCGCCTTGGGCCAAAGTGCCGGACATTGTTGCCTCCGTTTGCCGTTATGCTGGTCGAGGGATTTTCGGGTTTCTTACCAAGCCGTGGTGCCGCCATCGATGGCGATATCGGCGCCGGTGACGAATGAGCTCTCATCGGAGGCGAGATAGACGGCCGCGGGCGCGACGTCTTCCGGCTGGCCGATCCGCCCGAGCATAAGTTTCTCCATCATCGGATTGACGAAGTTCGGGTCCTTCAACTGCTCGCGCGTGGCGCCGGTTTCGATCAGGCCCGGCGAAATGGTGTTGGCGCGGATGTTGTGCTTGCCGCCTTCCATCGCCAGTTGCCGGGTCATGGCGAGAACGCCGCCCTTGGCGGCGGTGTGGGCGATGCCCGGCAAGGCCTTATAGGCGACCTTCGCCGAGGTCGAGGCGACGTTGATGATCGAGCCGCCGCCGCGCGCCACCAGATGCGGCCACACCGTTTTGCAGAAGCGAAAGACGATCAAAAGTTCCCCTTCGATGGTGCGGGCGAATTCTTCGTAGGTGAATTTGTCCATCCAGCCGAAATATGCCGTCGCCGCGTTGTTGTAGACTACATCGATGCCGCCATAGGTCTTCAGCGCAAGGTCGACGAGCGCGTCGCAGCGCTCCTGCTTGGTCAAATCGGCCGGCTGCAATGAAACCATTTGTCCGCCGGCTTTCTGGGCGTCGCGCAAGGTCGCCTGTGCGTTGTCGGCGTTAATGTCCGAGCCGACGACTTTGGCGCCTTCTTTGCAGAACAGCAGCGCCGCCGCGCGGCCCATGCCGCTGCCGGTGCCGGTAATGATGCAAACTTTATCTTTCAAACGTCCCGCCATGGTTCTCCTCGACTCACGTTAAATGTTAGCCGCGACGGCCGCGTTGCTCCGCCGCGCGATTTGACGGTTTTTCGCAACCGGCGATGGCCGGAACCGTCGCCGTAGAGATTAGCAAAACGGCCGAACGAAGCGTAAGATGTGGCTATTCCGATATGCGGAGAAGAGAAATGGACGACCGGCCAGCGACCATCGATAGTGAAGCGCAGACCATCGACAGTGAACCGCAATTGCGGGGGCTTTACCAGGAGCCGATGGAGCTGGCGCTGCTCAAGCAGCTTGACCGGCTCGACGACCACTGCCGCAACTTTATCGCGCACTCGCCCTTTGTGGTGATTGGCTCGACCCGTCCCGGGCGCGGCACCGACGTCAGTCCACGCGGCGACGCGCCCGGCTTTGCCCGCGTGCTCGACGCCAACACCATCGCCATTCCGGACCGGCCCGGCAACAACCGGCTCGACACGTTGTCGAACATCGTGACCGACGCCGAAGTGGGTCTGCTGTTCTTCATTCCCGGCATCGACGAGACGCTGCGGATCAACGGCACGGCGCGGCTGTCGCGCGAGCCGGAACTTCTTGGCGCCGCCGCGGTCAACGGACGCGAGCCGCGCCTCATCATTGTAGTCACGGTGCGCGAAGCATTTCTTCACTGCGGCAAGGCCTTGAAGCGATCGCGCCTGTGGCGAGACGATTATCGCGTCGACAAGAAGAATTTCCCCTCGCTCGGGCGCATGATCGTCGAACAGACGAAGCCGAAAGAGATCACCGTCGAGCAGGCCGACACCTTCATCGAAGAGAATTACGTCACCGGGCTTTACTAGTGTCCCGATTCCGAAGTTCGCATGATTATGCGGCGTCCCAGTTTGCGAACTTCGGAATCAAAGGGACACTAGCGACGTATTGATCCAGTGTGGCTTTGGTTCGGAAGTCCGCATGACGAGTGGATGGCAAACATGATGCGGACTTCTGAACCGCCACACTAGGACGGGTGCTCGTACTTCCGCGTTGTTTCATGCACAGCAACAAATGTGTAGTTGTGCCCTGCCGGGCGCAAACATATTCAGCGAGCGAAAAGCAGGAAGCCGGGTTTCTCGCCCACGACCGTGATATGTCCTTTGCAAGGCGTGATGTCTTCTAGCTGGACCAAGTCACCGGCATGTAACTGTCTTGTTTCGCCATCGGTCACGGTGATCGAGAATACACCGCGGAGCACCGTGAATAGCTGAACCGCGGGGGTAGGGTGGTTAAGGTGGGTCTGCAAGTCGGCAGCGCCCCAGTTCGCCGCAAATCCCGCGACGAACGCCCTTGAAGTGCGCTTGTTGCCTCCGATGGCGATCGGAGCCGCAGGAGGTGCGAAATTTTCTTTGGCAAGTTCAATTGTCACGTCCGTGAAATGCGACTGACGGTCCGCAGTGCAATGCAGCCGCGTGTAGGTGAACCGCGAAGCGTCATCTTCCGCTTTTGCAGTTGAGCTTATGGTGTTCACAGTGAAAGCCGCGACTGACGATATCATCAGTGCGCCGACTTGGCGCTTCATCCTTTTTCCTGCCGCCATTATCTATCCTTTCAAGCTAAATGACAGTTATCCAATTAGCGCCGGCCTTGCGCACCATTGCCCACGCGTTGCGAGCGCAACCGTTGGTCATGCCTGACCGCAATATTTAACAGACGTTGGCAGAACCGAGCTTTAAGAGGGAAAGTAAAAGGCGGCGGATGTTTCGATTGGGTTGGAACGGTACGGTCAGTCTTTCATGTCCGCTTCGCCCTGAAAGCGGACATGAGGCTTGGAGCTTCGTCCGTTTCGGGGCGCTTCAAATTGTTCGTGATTTGTGAGGGCCGATTTTAAGGGTCCGGCCGGGTCATGCGAGCTGGGACGAGGCGGTTTTCGGTCCGTCACCCGTCCTGCCTCGTCGCTCTTTCGATCTTATTTTTTACGGAAGCGATCGAGCCGCACGACTTGCCCGCCGCCTTCGGCGGCACGTTCAGCGGCCGGGGAGGGCGGCGTGAGCGGGGTGACCGGAGCGGGAGACGGCAAATCGCCGGGCTTGGCGTTCGCCGCCTCCGGCGCAGCCGCCGCCGTTTCGCTGGACCTGGTCGCGGCTTCGTTTCCAGCAGCGTCAAGGAGCTCGAACTGAAAGCCGAACTGCACCGACGGATCGAAGAACGCGGTGATGGCATCAAACGGAATGACAATGCGCTCGGGAACGCCGCCGAACGATAACCCCACTTCGAAGGTCTCCTCGGCGACCGTTAAGTCCCAGAACTGATATTGCAGGACGATGGTCATTTCCTGCGGGTAGCGTTCGTTCATGCGCTCGGACAGCTGCACGCCCGGCGCTGTGGTCGAGAACGTGATATTGAAATGGTGCTCGCCGGGCAGCCCTTTCTTGGCCACGTCCGTTAAAACCGTGCGCACCACGCCGCGCAGCGCTTCCTGGGCAAGGAGGTCGTAGCGTATGTGATCTGTGGCCATGACAGGAATCAGTAATCGGATGTCAGTAATCAGATAGGACAGAGGCCCCTCGTGGTCCAGACCACACGTGTCTGAGTACTGGATACGCATTCCTGGAAAGTGGAGGCTTCTGTTGCCAGGTGCCTCCGAACCCCGCCTGACGGAGCTTAACCCGTCAGGGCTTTAGTTCGGTCTTTCGGACTGCTTACGCAGCCAGAGCAACCGGAGCATAGTTGTCGTTTGCAACTATGAAACGGCCCGATAACGGTGGAACCATACCGAGCAAAAGCACGCCCTTTACGCCCTCGTCGATCCTATTTCGACCCCGTGGTGGAGTCGCCGGGTACCGCCCCCGGGTCCGAAAGGTTTATTACGACGGCCATTTATCGCCATATCTGGCTTGCGCCAGCAGCGGGAATATAGGCGCAAAAAGTTGACGAAAAAAGGGGCGGTTTTTCCCCCGCCGGCGGCCCGGCGCGCGTCAGCGCGCCGGCGCGGTCTTAAACCCGGTGTCGAGATTGGGAAGGAACGCGGCAAGGAGCCCGATCGCCGGCAGGAAGGCGCAGACCCGATAAACAAACTCGATGCTGGTCCAGTCGGCGACCTCGCCGAGCACGGCGGCCCCGATGCCGCCCAGGCCGAACGCAATTCCGAAGAACAATCCGGACACCATGCCGACGCGTCCGGGCATCAGCTCCTGGCCGTAGACGACGATGGCGGAAAACGCCGACGACAGCACCAATCCGATGACGACGCTGAGCGCGACGGTCGCCTCCAGTCCGACATAGGGCAGCGCCAGCGAGAACGGCAACACGCCTAGGATCGAGCCCCAGATCACGGTCTTGCGGCCGACGCGATCGCCGATCGGTCCGCCGATAAACGTGCCCACCGCCGAGGCGGCGAGGAAAACGAACAAGTAAATCTGCGCCGTCTGGATCGGGAGGTGGAAGGCGTGCATCAAATAGAAGATGTAATAGGTGGTGATGCTGGTGAGATAGAAGAATTTGGAAAACATCAGCGCGACCAAAATCGCCATCGCGCGGCGCACTTGTCCGGCCGGCAATGCATTCGTGCGCGCGGCGCTGACCTTCGGCTGCGGACGCGCGTGACCGTTGTTTTTGTACCAGCGCCCCAGCGCTGCCAGGATTGCAATGCCAACGAGCGACATCAGCGCGATCCAGGTGAGGCTTTCCTGTCCGCGCGGCAAAATGAGGAACGCCGCCAACAACGGACCGGCCGAGCTGCCGACATTACCGCCGACCTGAAATAGCGATTGCGCCAGGCCGTGGGCGCCGCCGGACACCGCGCGGGCGAAGCGTGACGATTCCGGATGGAAGATTGCGGAGCCCAGTCCGAGCAACGCGCCGGCGCCGAGAAGCGTGGGGAAATTCGGCGCAAAGGCGAAAGCGAGCATGCCGAGCAAGGTGCAGCACATGCCGAAGGCGAGCGAATAAGGCCGCGGCCGCCGGTCGGTGTAGTGGCCGACAATCGGCTGCAGCAGCGATGCGGTGCCCTGCCACACCAGGCCGAGGAGGCCGATCTGCCCGAAGCTTAATCCGAAGCCGCTTTTGAGCATCGGATAAATCGCGGGCACGACCGACTGCGCCAAATCGTTGAGGAAATGGCAAAAGCTGATTGCGCCGAGCAGAGTAAACAATGTCGTACCGGCATTGGGCCGGCTAATGACGACCTGAGTCACGGGGAGGGCCTTGGTTGCTGAATCGCAATCTATTGCGGTGGACGACGGGCTGCCATGCTGTTTGGCGCATTGGAGCTATATCCAACCGGCGGGCCGCGGTGGAATAAGACCGCGGCGAGTTGTTGTCTAGAAACCGCCGCGCTATTGCAGGCCCAACGCGACAAACCGCGTCTCGCCGTCGGCATTGGAGACCAGCAGTACCGCGACCTTCTTGCCTTCGGTCTTGAGCGCTTCGATGCGGCTCTGCAAGTCGGCCGGGGTGCCGACGGCCTCGTACTGGACCTCGACAATGACATCGCCCGGCGACAACCGCTTGTCTGGTGCCGAAGTGCCGACGCTCGGGTCAACGGCGGTGACGACGACGCCTTTGACGTTGTCGCGCACCTTGAACTTCTTGCGCAGATCGTCCGACAGACTCGAGAGTTCGAGGCCCAACGTCTTCTGCACCACGGATTTTTGTTCCGGGGCGTCCTTCTTTGCGTCTGCTGCTGCTGCCGCCGCCTTCTCGCCGTCTTCGAGCCGGCCGAGCTTCACGGTATGGGTTTCTTCTTTGCCTTTGCGAATGACGACGACCGGGACTTCCTTGCCGACCGGCGTGTCGGCGACGATGCGCGGAAGGTCGTGCATCTCCTTGATGTCGTGGCCGTCGAATTTGACGATCACGTCGCCGGGCTCGATCCCGCCGGGCTTGGCCGGGCCGCGTTCGTCAATGCCTGCGACGAGAGCGCCGCGCGTCGGCTTGATGGAAAGGCTCTCGGCGATGTCGTCGGTGACCTGCTGGATGCGTACACCCAGCCATCCGCGCCGGGTCTCGCCGAAATCGCGCAGCTGATTGACAACGGCGATCGCCGAATTCGACGGAACGGCGAAGCCAATGCCGATCGAGCCGCCGGACGGCGAAATGATCGCGGTATTCACGCCGATGACATCGCCGTTGAGATTGAATAGCGGGCCGCCGGAATTGCCGCGATTAATGGCGGCATCGGTCTGGATGTAGTTGTCGTATGGCCCCGAGTTGATGTCCCGATTGCGCGCCGAGACGATGCCCGCGGTGACGGTGCCGCCGAGACTGAACGGATTGCCGATGGCGACGACCCATTCGCCAAGCCGCAGCCTGTCGCTGTCGCCGAATTTGACCGCCTTGAGCGGCTTGTCGGGATGCACGCGCAGCAGCGCCAGGTCGCTCTTGGTATCCTTGCCGACGAGCTGTGCCGTGAGCTTGGTGCCGTCGTTGAGGATGACGTTGATCTCGTCGGCGTCGGCAATGACGTGATTGTTGGTGACGACGAGGCCGGACGGGTCGATGATGAAGCCGGAACCGAGCGAGGTGATGCGGTGCGGCATCTGACCTTGGTCACCGGGTCCGCCTGGTCCCCCTTGGCCGCCACCCTGGCCGCCGCG
Organism: Xanthobacteraceae bacterium; assembly: GCA_035601915.1. Lineage (GTDB taxonomy): Bacteria > Pseudomonadota > Alphaproteobacteria > Rhizobiales > Xanthobacteraceae > BOG-931. The sequence goes on along the minus strand of DATNNI010000374.1, from coordinate 10,259 downwards.
GCGATTCTTGAAGAACTCTTCGAAAAACTCTTCCATCGGCGAGCCGGGCGGCAGGTCAGGCATGTTGCCGAGCCGGGCCTCGACTTTTTGCGACGTGGATATGTTCACGACCGCGTCGATGACCTGTTCCGCCACATCGGCGATATTGTCCGGGCCGCGCGCCGCGGCGCTCCAGGCCGGCAAGGCCACCGCCGCTGCCGCGAGCGCGGCGATCAACGCCCCACGCTGAAAAAGACGGGACACAGGGTCGATCAAAGGCGGGCAAGGCATGGCGGGATCTTCGCTCCTGAAGGCGCAAATGGGGCGCAAGCTATCAAAAGGTGGCCTCGGCCGCTTGCCGGCGCAAGGCCGCCGAGACTGCGCGCGCCGCTATTAGCTGACGGATTGGGGCGGAAAAGCGACTCGACCCGACTGCGGCACGCCCGCGGGGCCAGTTGTCGCCAGCTTATTGCCGGACCAGCCAGACGATCACCACGCCGACAATTGCGGCCGTCAATCCGGCAATGCGCAGCCGGCTGTCGGGTATATCGCGGGCCGCCGCCATGGCGCGCTTGGCGCCGTGGGGAAAGGCGGCAAAGATGATGCCCTCAATCGCGAAGATCCAGGCCGATCGCGGCGCCAAGGTCTGACATAACAGGCGGTTCCTCGCCTTGTTATTTGCGGCCTGGCTGGGCGGGCGACGGCGCCGCCGGCGCACCCGGGCTAGCTTGAGCCTCCGGCGGCTGCTGGCCGGACGGGTCGGAAAAGAAACGGAAGAAATCCGAATCGGGCTTGAGCACCAGATGCGTATCGCCGCGCTGCATGCTCTTATCGTAGGCCTGCATGGTGCGGTAGAACGCGAAGAAATCCGGATCGCGGGTGTAGGCGTCGGCGAAAATGCGGTTGCGTTCGCTGTCGCCCTGACCGCGAATTTGTTCGGCGTGCGAAACGGCTTCGGCCAACAGCACGGTCACGTCGCGATCGGCCTTGGCGCGAATTTCCTGACTCTTCTGGCTGCCCTGGGCGCGGAACTCGGCCGCCTCGCGCTGCCGCTCGGTTTGCATGCGCTGGTAAACCGCCTGGCTGTTCTTGGGCGGCAGGTCGGCGCGGCGAATGCGCACGTCGACAATCTCAATGCCAAACGGCTTGGCGTCGCGATCGATCTGATCGCGCATCTTCGCCATCAGCTCGTCGCGTTTGTCGCGGACCACATCGATGAGAGTAGCGGCTCCCAGGACGCGCCGTAGCGCCGAGTTGAGCAGGATCGATAGCTGCCCGTCAGCGCCGGACGCGCCGACTGTCTGGTAATATTTAAGCGCATCGGTGATGCGGTAGCGGACGAAGGCGTCGACCACGAGGCGCTCGCCCACTAGTTCCGCACGAGAGGAATTGTCCTGGCTCGACAACGTTATTTCTTGCGCGGCCGATTCGACATTGAGAATGCGTTTGTCGATATAGATGACGCTATCGACGAAAGGCACTTTCACGTTGAGGCCGGGGTCGGTGATGACCCACACCGGTTTCCCCAGCCGCACCACCAGCGCCTGCTGTGTCTGGTTCACGGTGAAAAACGTGCTGTAGCTGACGATGACGGCGATGATCAGAATGACGGCGAGCGCGCCGCCGGCGAGGCCTAACCTCATTGATTGCCTCCCGCCGCTTGGCCGCCTGACGACGAAGCGCCGCCGGCCGCGGGAGCGCCGGCTGGCCGCTGTTGGCGCGGCGCAAAATCATTGAGCGGCAGATACGGCACGACGCCGGGGCCGCCCTGCGGGCCGGTGTCGATGATGGTCTTGTTGTTGCTGCCGAGAACGCGTTCCATGGTTTCCAGGTACATGCGCTCGCGGGTCACGGCGGGCGCTTTTTTGTATTGTTCGTAAATTTGCAGGAAGCGCGACGTCTCACCCGTGGCTTCAGCGACGGTCTGCTCGCGATAGGCTTCGCCATCCTGGGTGATTTTGGCGGCACGGCCGCGTGCCTCCGGCACAACTCGGTTGGCGTAGGTCTGCGCCTCGTTCTGTGCGCGTTCGGAATCGGAGCGTGCGGCCTGGACGTCGAGGAACGAATCTATAACCTCGGACGGCGGATTCACTCTTTGCAGCTGCACGTTCTGAATCAGAATACCAGCACCATAGGAATCGAGCGTCTTCTGCATCAGGTCCTGGACCGCGCTTTCAACGTCCTTCTCGTTCCGCGGTCCGGTTGATGGCTGTTGGATGCTCGATCCGCCGGTGAGCAGCCGCTGGACATTCGAGCGACCGATCACCTGGCGCATGGCACTCTCGGCCACGGCCTTCACCGTGCCTTCCGGATTTTGCACGTTGAACAGGTAGTCGCCGACCTGATTCGGCTTGACGCGCCACAAGACGGAAAAGTCGACATCGACGATATTCTCATCGCCGGTGAGCATCAGGCTTTCCTCTGGGAGTTCGCGTACCGAGGTACCGCGGCGAACATCCTCGACGGAACGGATGCCGATGTCGGTCTTGTTGACGCGAAGCGCCGGCGGCGTCAGCGCCGTTTCGATCGGGTACGGCAGGTGATAGTTCAGGCCCGGCTGTACTTCGCGCGTGAATTTGCCGAAGCGCAACACCACGCCGAGTTCGTCTGGTTCGACCCGGAAAAAGCCGGAAAAGCCCCAGAGCACCACGACCACGAGCACGATCAAAGCGATGCCGCGGCCGCCGAGATTGCCCGGCATCACCGAGCGCAGCCGGTCCTGACTGCGGCGCAGAATTTCTTCCAGATCGGGCGGCCGAGAGCCGCCGCCCGGTTGCTGCGGCCCCGAGCCCCAGGGTCCTTTCGGGCCCGATCCCCAGGGCCCGCCGCCGGATTGGTTGCTCCACGGCATAAATTCTCTCCTCGCGGCCAATGGGCCGGATGGCAGCGGGGTTATAGGGGAGCGCTGCGCCCCTTACAACGCGCAGTTATGCCGCGCTCACGGGCACTTGTGCGACTTAATTAATGCGTTCGTAGTTCACGAACGCGAAAGCGGCCTCGTCTTCCGCCGCCGCCGCATGCTCCTCGCAGGCGGTTTCGCGCCAAACTTTCGGGTCGATCGACGGAAAGCGAGCATCGCCTTCGGCGTTTTTATGGATCCTGGTGATGGCAAGTCGCGCGGCAAAGGCCATCGCCTGCGCATAAATCTCCGCGCCACCGGCGACGACGATGGCGTTGGCGCCGCGGCGTAGCGCGTCGCCCCGCGCCGCCGCGAGCGCGGCGTCGAGGCTGGGAGTGACGACAATGCCGGCGGCGGCAAAGTTGCGGTCGCGGCTCACCACAATGGTGGTGCGTCCGGGAAGCGGCTTGCCGATCGAGAGATAAGTCTTGCGCCCGATGATGACAGGCTTGTCGAGTGTCAGCGCGCGAAAGTGCTTGAGGTCGGATCTGACGCGCCACGGCAAAGCATTGCCGCGGCCGATCACGCCGTTTTCGGCAATGGCGGCGACGATGAGGACGTCTGGCATGGAAGGGGCTATCGGTTGTTCGTCAGGTCCGCACATAGCCGTTCGCAAGAATGGCGTCGCTTCGCTCGCCTATGTTGCCGGGCATCCACGACCTAACGTTGGAGCGAAGATCAAAGACGTGGATGGTCGGGTCAAGCCCGGCCATGGCGGCTAGACCGCCACGGCGGCCTTGATGTGCGGATGCGGCTGATAGCCTTCGAGCGAGAAATCCTCATAGCGGAACGCGAACAAATCCTTTACCGCGGGATTAAGGCGCATGGTCGGCAGCGGGCGCGGACTGCGCGAGAGTTGAAGCCGCGCCTGCTCGAGATGATTGAGATACAGATGCGCGTCGCCGAAGGTGTGGACGAATACGCCGGGCTTTAGCCCGCACACCTGCGCGACCATCAGCGTCAACAGCGCATAGGACGCGATGTTGAACGGCACGCCGAGAAACACGTCCGCCGAGCGCTGATAAAGCTGGCACGACAGCGCGCCGTCGGCGACGTTGAATTGAAACAGACAATGGCACGGCGATAGCGCCATGCGATCGTTTTCCCCCGGATTCCAGGCCGTCACGATCAACCGGCGGGAATTGGGGTTGCGGCGGATTTCGGCAAGCACGTCGGCGATCTGATCGATGCTGCGGCCGTCCGGCGCCGGCCACGAGCGCCATTGCCGGCCGTAGACCGGGCCAAGATCGCCGTTCTCATCGGCCCATTCATCCCAGATGGTGACGCCGTGATCGTCCAGATATTTGACGTTGGTGTCGCCGCGCAAAAACCAGAGGAGCTCGTAGACGATGGATTTGAGATGCAGTTTCTTGGTGGTGACCAGCGGAAAGCCGACACTCAGATCGAAGCGCAGCTGATGGCCGAAGATCGAGCGCGTCCCGACGCGGGTGCGGTCGCCTTTTTCGACGCCTTCGCTGAGCACGCGTTCCATCAAATCGAGATATTGCCGCATCGCTCTTTGCCTTCGGCAGACCCGGTGCGAGTCGGCTACAAGCTTACCGCCAAATGAGGGCCGAGCGAAGCGTGCGCAAGCGGCCAGTGGACGGCGATCCACTGTTCGAAGAAGGGCAGCGCCTTGTCCGTTCGTTGGTGAAAATGAACGAAAGCAGAGCGCGGTGATCTAGAACAGCGCCTTCGCCGCCTTGAACTTGTCGGTGACGTTACCGGACAACCCGATATCGTCCGGATTCAGCATCATTACCGGCGCGCCCGCGGCGAGGTTCATTTTCAGGAGGTCGGTCCAAATGACATTTGGCGCCGTGCTCAGTTCGAAGTAGTAGCGCTTATCGGTGAGGTTCATCACTGTCCGGTATTCGGTGTTGTAGATGCCGAAATTCTCGTACGGGGCTCCGAACGGCACTGAGACATTTCGTACAATCGCCAACACACCCGCGACGGCCTCGCGTTGATCTTTGGGCCGGGGCAGCATGGCCATGTAATAATCCGCGCGCTGAAAGCGGTCCTTCGGATTGACGTTGCCGGGTAGCGGGGTGTCGCTCGAAGGTTTCGAGAAATCGAGCGTCTTGAGAAGCGCCAGTTGCTGATCATAGGGCGGATCGTTGGTCATGATGCGAAATTCACGACCGTGGTGGATCACCGCCTTGCCGTCGATAAATTCAATAATGGCGGAATCGCCGCCGGCGTCTTCCAGCGCGAGATGGACCATCGCCTTGTGTCCGCGCGCTTCGATCATCACCACCTGGATTTTGTCGAGCAGCGCCAACGCTTCGCCGACGGTGGCCGCGTTGTCCAAGGCGTACTGCGCCCACAATCCCGCTTGCAGGCCGGGTTTGCTCACGTCCCTCGGGCCGAAATCGGTCGCGGTGAGATAGAGCATGTGTGCACCGAGGCCGCGTTCGTTGAGGCCGTCGGCGGTGCCGATGCCGTAAATGCTGGTCACCAGGCTTCCGTACCTCGATGTCCATTTTGCCGGATTGTCGGCGACTATCACCGTCGGGCCAACACGGCCGCCGTCGCGGCTCATGCCCCGCGGCAAGGCCGTGAGAATCGGCTCGGTTGATTCCGGCCAGTCCATGGTGCGGCCCGCAAGGACCGCGAGCTTGTTGTTGTTCCACAGGATGCGGGTACAAGCGTCTGCGAGTTGCGAGGCTGAAAGCACCGCCGCAAACGCCACCAGCGATCCGTAAATTGCTTTTCGTCCGAACATGGTTCCAGCTCCCGGCATTATCTTGCCTCTTTCGAGAGGCGGCGCCGGAAGCCTAACCTTCGGGCGATGTACGACACTCAAAGGAATTCGCCGTAAATTGATGCTATTTTCGACGCAGAGAAGGTGCTGGCGGCCTGGAATGGGCTGCATAGGGCCGCCGGTTCTTGAGGCAATTGCGGGTGAATTTAGTCCAGCAAGTTCTCGATGAAGCTGAGCGCTTCCCGGTAGATTCCGGGCGCTTCGCTTTCGCGCGGGCCGCCGATCGCGAGCTTTAGATCGCCGCCGTGTTTGGCTTGCTGAACGCGTAGCCACAACTTGGCATGATCCGCGTTCGTCGCCTCGCGAAGATTTACAGTCAAAAGCGGCTTGCGATAATGATGGGCGAGCTCGCCGGCGCGCTGGGTGCCGGCGGACGCGTCCAGTCCCGCAGCGTCGATCAGGATCAAACAGGCATCGGCGTCGCGCACGTTCCATTCCGTGCGCTGCGCCGGTTCGGCCAGCGGCGTTTCTTTTAAGTTCGGATATTTTGCCAATAGTCCCGGCGGCTCCGGAAAGTCTTCCGCCCAGCCGCCCTTGGGGCACCAGCCGCCATAATCGATGTCCTGCGCGAGCGCGGCGTCAAGCACCGCGCGGTCGACGCCGCTTTGGCCGCCGGAGAGGAGTTTCATCGGGATGGTTTGCTATTCTTTTGTGCGATCCACAACGTGGCGCGTTCTCTTGCTCGGAAGAAACTCGTAATTTTAATTGCTCCGGGTGTCCCATCCGTTTCGTGACCACTTTAACGACGATCCAACTTCGCGCGTCGCATAAATGGTCAACGGCCATTCTTCCGGCATGCAATTGTTGGGTCCGATCTTAGTCAGTCCCTTGCCCGCCAGGATATCCGCGTACCATTGGTCGCGCCCACCAGCGTTGGGATGGTTCTCGCGCAGAAAAGGTTCCTGTCCGAGCTTCAAGAGCGTCACAAAAAGCGCGGTCTTGTAGTTGACCGGATCGCCGCCGCCTTGAAGATCAACCGCATTGTACCGTCTCTTCAGCTCCTCGATCAGATCCGTGTCAGCCTCGCCGATGCGGCACAAGGCGAGCACAGGAAACATTCGTTGCCAGCCCCTGATCTCTCCGGCCATCAGTTGCTCGCGGTAGAAAGCAAGCGTCGTTGTCCCGGCTTCGCCCATGCGGACGTAAATCATCGGGTACTTGTGCATGGCGCGGTCCGGGTCTTCCTTGACCACCTCGAACAGAGGACCTGCGACACTCACGAAGGCCTCGCGTGGCAACGCGCCGATAGCCGTTGCAAGCGCCTCCATCTGCTCCCGCCAATTAGGAATCGTCTTGATGTCGGCGCGGACCAAGGCGGCAAAGCGGCGCGCCATGCCGTCGGCATGCGGCGCCAGGCGTTCGGGGTTGGCGGCTAACGAATAGCCGAGGTTGAAAGGCGTCTTGGGATTCTGTCCGTCGATAATGGCATCCAGGATTTCAAAAACATTATTCTCGACCTTCTCAGGCTCCTTATGGACGCTATCAAGGGTCGGGAGACTGCTGTCGAAGCCAGAGAAATTCGCGAGGTCGGCGGTTACATATTTTCGAATGCCGAGCATCACGCTGGTCGGCTCGTCAAATTTGGCGCGGTCGACATGGTCGGGAATTCCGTCAATCGTCACCAGCTTGCGATCGAAGGTGGCCAAGCATTTCCAGGCGGGCGGTTGATCAATGAGTATGCAGCCGATGGCGAGGACGGGGAAGGAAGGCAATCGCCAAATGAACGCCCTAGTGAAGGAGCCGACGGTCTTGTCGTCGACGGCGATCTCGGTCGTTTGCCGACGGATGCCGCCGTCGCGCGCCCATATTTGCGGGTCTTCAACCAGCGTCATTCTTACGGCTTTATGTGTTGAAGGTTCGGGGAACCGCAATAAGCAGATATTTTGCTGGAAGACGCCATCAAAATGTACACCGAATGTGGCAACGCGATTCTGTGTATCTTTTTTGACGCCGTTGCATTGAGCGCGGGTGATGAGACGCTCGGACAGATAACCTTCCGGAAAATTTCGGTTGGGCTCGTAGACCACCGGCACGTCATGCGTCTCGACGAACTCTTGCCCGCGGTCCATGACGAGCGAATTCGCTGCCGCATCAAAATCGTAAATTTTGCCGGGATTGGTGGTTCGGAGCTTCTCTGATACTTGCGCGACTTGCCAACCTTCGCGGAAATACGCGGCGTAATAGCCGCCATACGCAAGGACCGGAACGAGGATCAATGCCCGCGGGATGCGGCCCATCAGGGCTTCGACGACCAGGCTAGCAAGAAGGAGGTGAACGAGGAGGCCCGCGAATAGCGAACCGCCCAGAAACATCAGGTAAAGCCCCGGTAGCGGCAGAACCTCTAATGCAAGGAATAAAAGAAGAAAAACAAATACCTTGCTGGAAAACGGCGACAAATAACGGCGCAGCATTGACTATGTCCGAAAGCCAAGAATGCTTGCAAAAAATGCTTGCAAGATGTTCGATTGTAGCGGCCGGCCGTTAAAATCTCGGCAAACTCGAAATAGCCGAAAGGGGATTTTGACCACCCATCGCTGGCGTGCCACCATGGGTCACAAGTGCAAAGCGTGCGCGGCGCTCGCAACATCCAAGCGCCGGTTCCTCTTTAATATCAACCGCACATTCTGCGATGACCGAGACGCGCAAGCTCGCCGCTATCCTTGCCGCCGACGTGGTAGGCTTCAGCCGTCTCGCCGGCGCCGATGAAGACCGCACGCTGGCGCGGCTCCGAACGCTGCGCAGCGACTTGATCGATCCGACCATCGAGGTGCATCGCGGCAGGGTGGTCAAGCGCACCGGCGACGGACTGCTGGTCGAATTCCGCAGCGTCGTCGACGCGGTGCGCTGTGCCATCGAAATCCAGAACGGCATGAACGAGCGCAATGCCGGCGTGGCGCCCGACCGGCGTATCGAGTTTCGCTGCGGCATCCATCTCGGCGATGTGGTCGAGGAGAGCGACGGCGACCTGATGGGCGACGGCGTGAACATCGCGGCGCGGCTTGAGGGCATCGCCAAGCCCGGTTCGATTGCGCTGTCGGAAGACGCCTACCGGCAAGTCAAATCGCGTCTCGACCTGGCGGTGAGCGATCTCGGCAACAAGGACCTGAAGAATATCGCCGAGCCGGTGCGGGTCTATTCGCTGGATGTCGGCAAGCCGGCGCAGCCGAAGCCGCCAGCCGGCAAGGCTGCCACGCGGTCGCTTGTTTGGCCGCTCGCCGCTTGTGCAGTCATCGTGCTCGCGGTCGCCGCGGGCGGCGCCTGGTATTTTCTGCAAGACCGCGGCCACGCGAGCGGCGAAATGATGCAGATGCCGATGTCCGCGGCGCGCCTCTCCGTCGTCGTGCTGCCGTTCACAAATCTCTCGGGCGATCAGGCGCAGGATTATTTTGCCGAGGGCGTTACCGAGAATCTCACGACCGCGCTATCGCGAATCCGCGGCAGCTTCGTCATCGCGCGATCAACCGCGGCCGCTCTGAAGGGCAAGGCGGTCGATGCCGGCGTACTCGGCAAGATGCTCGGTGTGCGTTATGTGCTGGAAGGATCGGTGCAGAGGAGCGGTCAGAACGTGCGGGTCAACGCGCGCCTCATCGGTACCGACCAGGGCGAGCAGTTGTGGGCGGATTCATTTGACGCCCAGGTTTCCGATCTTTTCATGCTGGAGGACGACATCGTCGCGCATTTGTCGCGCGCGCTGCAAATCGAGCTGGTGCAGGCCGAAGGCCGCCGCAGCGTCGCCGAGATGCAGCGCAATCCCGATGCGACCGATCTGGCGATGCAGGGCTGGTCAATCATGTATCGCACGCCGGCGATGCAAAGCGATCAGGACGCCCGCCGTTTGTTCGAACGCGCCGCGGCGATCGACCCGAAATCGCCGGACGCGATCGCCGGGCTCGCCTACGTCGACATGCGCGATCATATCAATGGCTGGGTCGAGCCCGGCGTCGACACCAGAAAGCGCGCGCTAGAAGAAGCCGAGCAGACGATCGCGCTCGATCCAAATTACGCGCTGGCCTATTACATTAAGGCGAATCTGCTCGCCTACGCCATGAAGCCCAACGACGAGCAACGCGGCGCGGAAGCGCTCGACGCGGCCGAGACGGCGCTCCGGCTCAACCCGAGCTTGGCGTTCGCGCATTACGTCGTCGGCACGATCAACACTAATCTCGGCCATTACGATCAGGCCATCGAGCACATCAAACAAGCGATCCGCCTGAGCCCGCGCGACTATCTGCTCGGTCCGTGGCTGATGCATCTCGGGCGCGCACATTTCGGCTTGGGTCAATATGCCGTCGCCGTGCAGGACGAATTGCGCGCGCTCGACACCGGCTTTCATTCGTTCCAGCCCTATCTCGCATTGGCCGCGGCGTATGCCGCGAACGGCGAAGATGACAAGGCAAAAAGGGCAATGAGCGATGCGGTCAAGGCCAACCCGAAAATCTCGGTCGCCTGGCTGCAAAGCCAATTGCCGGTCTTGATCGATTTGCCGCCAGGACTGCGCGAGGCGGCGCTGAAGGCGGGCCTGCCGGAAAACTGACGCTACGCCGGTTTGCGCTTGGCGACGTCCGCTTTTGACCGATTCTGTTGAAAAACTCGCCAGTTGAAACGGTGAAAGCG
>DATNNI010000373.1:0-20425 GCA_035601915.1 Xanthobacteraceae bacterium | reverse complement strand
TGACCGGCCGGCCGTTTTGGTCCTCGAGTCGGAACGGTCCGCCGACGGCGGCTGCCGCCGGACCGATCGGAGATTGGACGCCAAAATAGACGATAACGGCGAAGACGAGGGCCAGTCCGCAGATAAAAGCGCCCAATATCGGCAGCGCGCGCGATACCCTGTCGTTCAAGCCGTCCTCCTTGCCGCAACCGAAAGGCCCGTACGGCAGGCCAGCTCGACTAAGTGACGCCTATTTGGCCGAAGGCCAAACCGCTGCCGCGAACGCCAATATATTCGCGGTGCACCTTCGCCGCAGCCGCCTCGGCGTCTGGCGCGGTGCGACAGTCCCGCGCATGCGACGGCCGCTTAGCGGCACGTGTCGTAGAGCGAGGCCAGTTCGCTGCCGCGAAGGCCGATTATTCGCGGCGTCAAACCGCCGTGCCGCATAATCCAGTTGCGGATCGACTGCGGATAGAGCCGCATCACCAGCCGCGTCCCGGTGCGCGTCGGCACCAGCGAACGGCTCGCGTCGTCGTAGTAAGACGCCGCATGGAAACCGAGTATGGCTCGCGGTGTTATGCAGACCTGCTGGCGCGGCAAGAACGCGGTGAACAGCGTGCATGCCGAGAGACACGGCCCGTCAATGACCAGACGTTCTCCCGAGGCCCGCAGATTTTCGAACTTGGTCACGTAGGAGGTGATTTCGCCCCCCGGATCGTTGGTCACGCGCACCTCTGCATAGGCCACAGAAGTGATCAGGGCCGACGCAATAGCGCCGGCCACGGCGGCCTGCCATTTCATGTTGGATCCTTTCCCCGTTCGCCCGCAGCTATGTTGTGCCATTGTGGCGACAGTTCGGAAAGACCGAAGTTTGTTTCGCGCAACCGGAACTCGCCTCCGCGCGCAACATTCCCGGCGCGGCGGTTTACCGCCGGCGTAATTCGTTGCAGTCAAAGAGCTTTGTAGACGCGCGGCCTCGAGATGGCGTGTTATGCTGGCGCGCCATTAACCGGAAGTCTTCACCAAAAGGACGAATTGGCCGCACCATGGACACGAAAGTCGCGCGCGGGAGCAATGTCGGCGATTTCTCCACCGCCTATTACCTGCTCGAGGGCCTCAAAGAGATCGGTATCGAGTATTTGTTTTGTAACCTCGGCACCGATCATGCGCCGATCATTGAGGAAATGGCGCACCGCCGGCAACGCGGCGAAGCGATGCCCAAGGTCGTGCGCTGCCCGCACGAAAATACTGCCGGCCATATGGCCGCGGGCTATGCGCTGGTGACGGGCCGCGGCCAAGGAGTGCTCGTCCACGTCGATGTCGGTACCGCCAACACAGCCAATGCCATGCACAATATGTATCGCAGCCGGCTGCCGGTGCTGCTCATGGCGGGGAGGGCGCCCTACACCATGCATGGCGAATTGGTCGGTACGCGGGACACCCACGTGCATTTCGTCCAGGAGCCGTTCGATCAGGCGAGCTTGGTGCGGCCCTACACCAAATGGCAGTGGACGCTGCCTTCCGGCGTGGTGGTCAAGGAGGCGCTGCAACGCGCCTATTCCATTATGCAAAGCGAGCCGCGCGGTCCGGTCTATCTGATGATGCAGCGCGAAACGCTGACCGAGCATTGGGGCGTCGACGAAATCCACCGCTATCCGGGCGAACGGTTCGGCGCCCTGTCGCCGGCCGGCGCCGATCCGGCGCTCATTGCCGACCTTGCCGATCGGCTGATTGCCGCCGAAAACCCGATCCTCATCACCGGTTATGGCGGGAATGACGTGCTCGCCGCGCAAAAGATTGATGAAGTCGCGCAATTCGCCGGCATCCCGATTTACGAAGCGAATTCGAAGAACAACATCTCCTACGAGAGTCCCTGCTTCGCCGGCTTCTCGGCAGACGAGCAGCTGCCGGAGGCCGATGTCGGCTTGCTGGTGGATGTCGAAGTGCCGTGGTTCCCCGCCGAGGTGGCGCCGAATGAAGACTCGTTTTGGGCGCATATTGACGTCGACGTGCTCAAAAGCGGCTCGCCGATGTGGACCTTCCCCGGCAACTTGCGCATGCAGGGCAATACCGCCCGTATCCTCCATCAACTCCTCATTGCTCTAAAGGCGAAAGCCACCCCGCGCTTTAAGAGCGCCGCTGCCGGACGTATCGAGCGGCTCGCCAAGGTCCGCGAAGGCCGCCGGGCGCATGCCGGCAAGCTCGCGGCGAACAAGGGAACCCAGGGCGCGATCAACCCGCATTACTTCATGTCCGAGCTTGGCAAAGTGTTGGACGACGAAGACATGATCTTCAACGAAGCCGTCACCAATACCGGCGCCGTCCTGCTGCAAATCCCGCGCCGCCGGCCCAATACCGCCTTCAACACCAATGGTGCGGGCCTCGGCTGGTCAGGCGGCATGGCGCTTGGCGCCAAGCTCGCGGCGCCGTCGCGGCTGATGGTACAGATATCCGGCGACGGCGGCTTTTATTTCAACAATCCGACTTCGGTTTTCGCCGTCGCCCAGCAATATAAACTGCCCATTTTGTCGATCGTGCTCGACAACACCGGCTGGGGCGCGGTCAAGGAATCGACGCTGCGTGTCTTCCCCGACGGCGAGGCCAATACGGCCAAGGAGTTCGAATCTGAACTCGCCGCGAAGGTTGAATTCGGCAAAGTTGCGGAGGCGTTCGGAGCCTACGCCGAGAAGGTCGGCGATCCTGCAGACGTGCCGGCGGCGATTGCGCGCTGCGCCAAAGCGGTGCGCGGCGGCCGCGCGGCGCTGCTGCATGTAAAGGTCACGCACCTGTAGGATGCATCAGACGGGCGGATTCTTATTCGCCGTCAGGCGCGATAATCGACCGCGGCGGTGGCGTCGAGCGGCGCAACCCCGCTGCGCAGGCCGTTGAACACCGGCGTCAGCACGACCGCGATCACGAGGTTGAGAACGACGGTAAAGAACGCCGCGTAGCCGGGAAAAGTGTACCCGCCGAGCACGATTGTGTAGGTGGGCGAGAGATTTGTTGAAAGCGCCATCGCCGTCCCGGCGACGGTGCCGACCGCCCAACCAATCAACAGCGCCCAATCGTTGAACCAGCGGGTGAAAACGCCGAGCATGATCGCCGGCAAGGTCTGGATGATCCAGATGCCGCCGAGAAGCTGCAGCTGTATCGCGTACTGCGTCGGCGCGAAGATGATGAACAAAAGCGCGCCGAACTTCACGACCAGCGATACCCATTTCGCCGTCTGCGCTTCTTCTTTGTCGGTCGGGTTCTTGTTGATGAACTCGCGGTGGATGTTGCGGGTATAGAGGTTAGCGGCGCCGATCGACATGATTGCCGCCGGCACCAGCGCGCCGATGCCGATGGCGGCGAAGGCGACGCCGACGAACCAAGCCGGGAAGATGTGCAAGATCAGCGCCGGAACGGCGAAATTGGTGCCGAATTGCTTAAAGCCGCCGGCGAATTCGGGGAGTGCGCCGACGCCCGCGGCGATGGCGAAGAAGCCGAGCAGCGCCAAGAGCCCGAGCATGAACGAGTAGGCCGGCAGCATCGCCGCGTTGCGGCGGATGGCGTGGCCGCTTGAAGCACTCAGGATGCCGGTCATGGAGTGCGGATAAAGAAACAGGGCCAGCGCTGAGCCGATCGCCAAGGTCACATAGGCGCTATACGCCCCGGTCGAATGGGCGGGAGGTATTGCAAGCAACACCTTTTGCGCCGGGATCGCGGCGAAAATCTTGCCGAAGCCGCCGAGTTGAATCGGTGCGACAATGACGGCGGCAAAGGCGGTGATGTAGATCAAGGTATCCTTGACCACCGCGATCGAGGCCGGCGCCCGCAAGCCGCTGGAATAAGTAAAGGCGGCGAGAATGACGAAAGCAATGACGAGTGGCACGTCGCCGGAATATCCGGTGCTGGTCACCCCCAGCGCGCCGATCACGACCTGCAATCCCACGAGCTGAAGCGCGATGTAAGGCAGCGTCGCCACAAGGCCGGTTACCGCGATGGCGAGCGCCAGCCAGCGATTGCCAAAGCGGCCGCGCACGAAATCGGCGGGCGTGATGTAGTTGTGCTTATTGCAGACGTACCAGAGCCGCGGGAACACCAGAAACAGAATGGGATAGATCAGAATGGTGTAGGGAACCGCGAAAAAGGCGACCGCGCCGGCGCCGAAGGCGAGCGCCGGTACCGCGATGAAGGTGTAGGCGGTGTACAGATCGCCGCCGACCAGAAACCAGGTGATGAGAGTGCCAAAACGCCGGCCGCCCAGCCCCCATTCATGCAGCTGGTCGAGATCGCCCCTGCGCCAGCGGGCGGCGGCGAAACCAAGCCAGGTGATGAAGACGAAGAGGACGACGAAAACAATCAGCGCGGTCCAGTTGATTTCCTGCACGACGTCCCCTCCCCCGATTTAGTTTCCGTTTCTTAGTTGGGCGCTTCGCTCAGCCGCTCCGCGGCGCGTGCGCAACGGCGAAATAGACAATCGCCGTCAAGACTGCGCCGATGATCACGCAGAGGAGCTGGTACCAGTAGAAGAACGGAATGCCGATGAAGGTGGGTTCGATTTTGTTGTAGAAAGCCGGCCAGACGACCGCGGCGAGCTGAATCAAAAACAGCAGATACCACCAGCTCCAGCCGGTGTCCGGATTGCGCCGCTCGTTCATGTCTCCCCCCTTCCGCCGCTTATTGCGCGCCTCGTCGATTTTTTGGAGCGGGCGAAGGGAATCGAACCCTCGTAATCAGCTTGGGAAGCTGATGTTCTACCACTGAACTACGCCCGCGCTTTTGTCAGACCAGCATAGCCGAGCAGCAAGGCATCGCAAGAGCGAGGATTGCCCCTGAGATGGGTCGAATGTAGCGAGCACCGTTCACTGCCAATTGGCGGTCGGACGCGTTGGCGGCCCTACTCTTCGGGTTCCTGCGCGCGCGGCTCTTCCTGGTCGTCGAGCCATTTTTCATTGCTGAGTGCCTGCCGGAATTGCCGCACGGCGGTATTGAGGTCACGCGATTTGCCGGTCTTTGAGGCTTCCACCATCAGGGCGCGCGCGAACGACCAGCGCGGCAGTTTTGCGAATTCCGGCGCGATATTCTTGTCAATAAAGGCGAGGGCTCGTTCGACGGTGTCGATCTTGCCGCGCAGAGTGGGGGCGCGGACGGAAATCGGGTCCGGCAGCTTGCGGCCGCGGCTTTGGCGCGGCGGCTGCCCGGTCGGCGGCTTGCCAGTCGCGGCGGTGGCGGTGGCGGTGGCGGTGGCATAGGCCCGGATCGGCCGCGCGATATTTTTTAGCTTTTTTTCGCCGAGATCGACGAAGGCCTCTGTCAGCCGGTCACGGACCTGCCGGTAGGTGTCCTCCGACAGACATACGCCGCCAGGCTCGGCCAATGCCTCCAGTCGAGCTGCAATATTGACGGTCTCGCCGAGCAGGTCGCCGTCGGCTTGTACGGTCACGTCGCCGGCGTGCATGCCGATGCGGAATTCTATCCAGATCTCCGGCTTCTGATGAGCGTTGCGCGTGGCTATCGCGCGTTGGATTTCCATGGCGGCTTGCACGGCCTCGGCGACGCTGGCGAACTCCGCCAGGAGGCCGTCGCCGAGCGACTTGATGATGCGGCCCGACCGAGCGCGGATGATCGGATCCACCACGTCATTGCGTAGGTGTTGGAGGCGATGCAGCGTGCCGTCTTCGTCACGGCCAACGAGCTGCGAGAAGCCCACGACGTCGGCTACCAGGATCACCGCCAGCCTGCGGCCGACATATTTCGCTGTCATCGAAACCCTTGAAGATCGGCTGGGCGGGCGCGCGACGCTTACGGTCTTGCGCCTGGCTATCAGGGAACCCGATCTCCATGGCGAAGGTTCCAATGTTCGTGCCGGCGCGCATGGCGGCGGCGACCGTGACAGCTCCTATCCGGCCAGACTGATCTGCAGCACGTCCACCAGCGCCGAGGGCGCGGTGACGTTGGGGCTATGGCTCGCATCGAGGTCGAAATTCCGCCAGCCGGGCTTGCCCTTTGTTGCTGCGTCGAATTGCGCGAAGGGCTTCTTGTCGGCGAAACGGGTGCAATGGATGTAGACGCGCGGCAGAGTAAGCGCGGCCTGCAGGCGCAAGGGCTGCGTAAAGCATTTGGCGGACTGCGGGATGCGGAATTTGCCGATCCATTCCAGATCTTCCGCCGAAGTGTCGGGCGGGGTCGGATTGGGCGTGACGCGCCAGCCGTCTCCGGACTTGACGCTGTCGAGGAGGCGGCTTTTTTCGGGCTCTGGGACGAAATCGATCAACGCCTGACCGTTCGCCGGCACGAACGCATCGAGATAAATCAGCCGCGCCACCCGGTCGCGCGCGCGATCAGCGACCCCGCTCGCCACCACGCCGCCGTAGCTGTGTCCAATGAGTATGACGTCGCGCAAATCCTCATAAGTGATGACGCCGAGCACGTCGGCGATGTGCGTTTCCAGGTCGTTATCCGGACTGGCCAAATGGGCGCGCTCGCCGAGCCCGGTATAGGTCGGTGTGAAGAACAAATGGCCGGCCGCAGCAATGAGCGGCCGCACTTTCTTCCACGCCCAGGCCGCCGACCAGGCGCCATGCGCAACCACGATGTTCGCCAACCCGTTCTCCCTTGCGTACGCCGCATCATTTTCGCGCGGCAGCCCGGGCCGCCGCGATGAGCGCCAAGGCGTTCGCGGTCAAACCCTAGCAATGAAAGGAACGGCGTAAAAGCGCGGAGCTAGTCGGCCATCACGTGTGCGCCGGGACCAGATGCCCTGGTGACGGCCGCTTCACGCCGCGTAAACGGCGTTGAGGAAGCGCTCCATTTCCGCCGACAAGCGGTTGCCGTCCTGTGCGAGCGTTTGCGCGGAGGCGAGCACTTGCGAGGAGGCGGCGGTGATGCCTGCGGTGCTGTCGGTGACTTCGATAATGTTGGCGTTGACGCGCGCGGCACTGCCGGCGGCTGCGTGCACGTCTTCGGCGATCTCTCGTGTCGTTGCCGCCTGTTGCGTGACCGCGGCCGTGATGGCGCCGGCGATTTCCCAAATGCGCCCGATCGTGGCGCCAATTTCCTTGATGATGACGACCGAGTCTTCCGTCGCCGATTGAACGCCCGTGATCTGTACGCCGATCTCTTGGGTGGCCCTGGCCGTTTGCGCGGCCAGCGCTTTGACTTCCTGGGCGACCACCGCGAAGCCGCGGCCGGCCTCGCCGGCGCGCGCCGCTTCGATGGTAGCGTTGAGCGCCAAGAGGTTTGTCTGCTCGGCGATGTCGGTGATCAGCTTGACGACGTCGCCGATGCGGCCGGCCGCGTGTGCAAGCTCCGTGATGCGCGAGTCGGTCTTTTCCGCCTGTGCGACCGCCTGCAGCGCAATCCGCGTCGATTCCTCCACCTGCCGGCGAATTTCGCCGACCGACCCAATGAGGCGCTCGGTGGCGCCCGATACCGACGTGACGTTTTCGGAAGCTTGCGTCGAGGCGGAAAACACCTTACCCGACAAATCGCGCGTGGCCGCCGCCGTGGTTTTGAGCGCTTCCGCCGCCGCTTCGAGTTCGGTCGATGACGAGGTCACCGAGCGTACCACGCTCGCCACCGTTGTCTCGAACTGCCCGGCAAGCGCGTGCATGTCGGCCTTGCGCTGCTCGGCGGCGCGGCGCGTGCTCTCTCTTTCGGCGGCTTCCAATTGGGCGATACGCGTCAATTTCTCTTTGAAGTTTTGCGCTGCCCGCGCATTGGCGCCGACTTCGTCGCGCCGTTCGAGGTAGGGCACGGCGACATTTCTATTGCCGGCGGCGAGTTGCAAAAGCACGTCGCCGATACGCCGGATCGGCCGGCTAATGGCAAGCGCGCCGAATACCGCGACGCCGGCAAGCGTGGCGATGACGAATAGGCCGATCCCGAGATTGATGTGGCGCACGCGGGTAGTTTCGGCGGTTGCCTGCGCTTCGCGTTCCGCGGCTGCGTTGATCAGCGTGTCGGTTATGACGTCGAGGAGCGAATTTATCTCGTCTCCGAGCTTGCCGCTGCGCGCGACCTTTTCGACGGTATCGCCATATTCTTTCGCCGCGGCGGCCAATTCCGTGACCACGGCAGCGTAATTTCTTACCAACGCGGCGAGCTTTTCGAGGCGTTCGCTGTCCGCGGGTTCTTGCGTGATGGCAAGCGCGGCCTCGATATGACCGGCGGCCGCCGCGTGAGCGGCTTTAAGCCTGTTCAATGCCCGGTCGACTTCGCCCGCGGCAATGGCGAGGCGAATTTCGCGCGTCTCGGTCTGCATGCTGCGCACATTTTCGGCGGCATGCAGTGCCTCGAACGCGGCAAGCTGGCGGCCGTCGGCGGCGCGACGCTGCACCCACGCCGAGTAGTCGCCGTATTGCTGTTCGACGAGCATTCCGGCCACCATGACGACGGCAACGCCGGCCCAGGCGGCAAGCCGGGTGCGAATGGAAAAGTCGAAAGCCGCCATTGGGGCCGGTCCAGGGACAGTAACCGCAATATATTAACGGCGACGGTTAATTCGCGGTAAAATGGCCAGCCCTTCGCACGCGGATCAAGCTTGGATTCGTGGACATATTCATGAAAACAGCCGCTAAGCGCGTCCAAATTGCCGCTTAAGCTCGGTTTTGGCGCGTTCTAGTATGCGCCGGCGGCTCGCCGGCAATTTTTTACCCGCGCGGTTGATATAGAACACGAGCATCGCCAAGGCGGACCGATAGGGCGCCGATTTGCGCCGCCGGCTCCGCTCCGCCGAGCGCTTGAGCGAACCCGCGATACGCTTGGGATCGCTTCCACTGAATACGTCCTTCTCGAGATCGAGCGCGTCGCTCTCGCGGGTGACGCGGCCGGACCAGTAACGCGTGTTCCTAAGCGGTGCCGTTTTGCGCCGCTGAGATCTTCGCGCAGTGGTCTTTCGCCGAGATGCCGGTCGAGGCATGGTTTTCAGTTCCTGACATCAGCCCGAAATGAAAACGGCCTGCGAAGGTCAAATGTTCCGGTGCCCCGACCGGACAGTGACAGATGTCAGCTGGCCCTTTCCAAGCTTGGCAGCGGATCGACCGCGTCGGAATCGTGTACGGCGACGCCGATCATCGGATCGATCGGCACTTCCCAAGGCCGCCGCTTGAGCGTGCGCACGGTGTCGGCGTAACCGGCTTGCCAGCGATCGGCGATGCCCTGAGACGAGAAATCGATCTCGCGCAACAGGTCGTCATTGCGTTCCGGATTGGCGTTGATGCGCACAATGTGCATGAG
The DNA here is from genome assembly GCA_035601915.1 of Xanthobacteraceae bacterium. Taxonomy (GTDB): domain Bacteria; phylum Pseudomonadota; class Alphaproteobacteria; order Rhizobiales; family Xanthobacteraceae; genus BOG-931. Next base: position 11,224 of record DATNNI010000373.1, on the reverse strand, counting down.
CGTACCGCAACCGTAGCCGGCCATCTCCTTGACCTCCGGCGTGTTGCGGAGGTTCTCGGGCATCATCCGCACCAGTTCGCGCACCATATGGCGCAGCTGGTGAATGTGCTCCTGCCGTGGAATTTGGCTGTCGGCGCGGCTTGCATATTGAATGTCGATCTGGCGGCTCAGCACCTGCATGACCGATTCAGGCTCCGGACCGGCGATTGGAAATATCTGCACCGAGAACACCACGGAGTCGCGGCGCGGGTTGTCGTCGAACACCACTTCAATGGGCGTATTGGAATAAAGGCCGCCATCCCAATACGGATCGCCGTCGATGCGGACCGCAGGAAATCCGGGCGGTAAAGCTCCGGAGGCGAGAACGTGATCGAGCGTGAGCGGCTGATTGCGGCTGTCGAAATAATGCATCTTGCCGGTGCGAACGTTGACGGCTCCTACCGTCAAGCGCGGATGTTTGCCGTTAAGCTGGTTGAAATCCACCAAATCGCCGATCGTCTTGCGCACGCCATCGAGTGTGTAGAAGGCCGCGCGCTCGACGCCGACGAGAGCATTGAGCCCGCCCCAAGCGAGCGCCTGGTTGGGCGCGTAATATCCGGCAACCCCGTTGAACAGCGACATCATATACGCCGCGCTGCGGTCGATCGCTTGCCCGAATGGGCTTTCCGCCCATAACGGCTTCTGCTCGACCCGCCGCCAAAATTCGCGCAAGCGCTCGAGCCGCGAAGCGACGTCGTTGCCGACGATGAGGGCGCCGTTGAGCGCCCCAATGGATGTGCCGACGATCCAGTCCGGTTCGATGCCGGCCTCATGCAGCGCCTGATAGACGCCGCCCTGATAGGCGCCGAGGGCGCCGCCGCCTTGAAAGACCATGACCACCTGGCCCGGAAGCCGGGGCCGCTCTCGTGCCGTTTCATGCCGCTCTTTTTTCAACACGATCTGATCCATGGTTTTTCTCCCGGCGCGCGGCCGTATTGTTGTAATTGTGCCGTGCCGGCGCGAACGGCAAGGTCGCCGCGACGGCTCGGCCCAATCCAGTAAGCCCGGGAAATGACGATGCGGTGGTATTCAGTCGAGCGCGGCGGCGCTCCTGAACGCACGTTCGATCATTGTGCCGACAAGGACGCGCCGGTAGGCGCTGCTGGCGTGAATATCATCCGGTGGGTCGGCTGCTGCCGCTCCCGCGGCCGCTACTGCCGCGATAACGGTTTCGTCGGCGACGTGACCATTGAGCGTGTCTTCGGCTGATTTCAGACGCAGCGGACGGTCGGCGGCGCCGATAGCGCCGACGTGGGCGTTCCTGATTTTACCGTCCTGGTCCGTGTCGTAGAACACGGCCGCACCGGCGAGAGCGAAGTCGCCGCTTCGCCGGGCAAACTCGGCAAAACCGAAGCGGCGCTGCGCCGGCCATGCCGGCAGGCGAATGTCGCGGATGAGTTCGTCGGCGCGAAGCGAGGTCATGAGCGGGCCGTGAAAGAAATCCGCCGCCGCCATGCTGCGCGCACCGCCTGCGCCGACGACGCCGATTTCGGCCTCGCAGGTTACGGCAATGCACGGCATTTCGGCGGCCGGGTCCGCGTGCGCGAGGCTGCCGCCGACAGTGCCGCGGTTGCGGATCTGATAATGGGCAACGTGAGCGATTGCGGCGGCAAGCAGCGGATGCGCCATGCGTAGCTCCGCGCTCTCCAAAATCTCGCGCCAGCGTACCGTGGCGCCGAGCGTAATGCCGTCTTCAGAAATGTCGATGCGGCGGAGCTCATCGAGCTTGCGCAGATCGACAATCAGCGAAGGGGAGGCGACGCGAAACGCCAGCATCGGCACGAGACTTTGTCCGCCGGCGAGCGCTTTGGCTTCGCCGCCATGCGCGGCCAGCAGCGCAACTGCGTCGGCGAGTTTTTCGGGACAGGAATATTCGAATGGCGGCAGCTTCATGTGGAAAATGCCGGCTTTTGCTTCCGTGAGGGACCATCATATCGGCGCTCTCAGACATTCGCCATGTGCCAAAAGCGGCGCTCCTCTTCCGCGCAAACTTGCGTCTGGAGGGCGTCAAACCTGCGTGCGAGCGGCGAGACGACTGACGCGGGTCAGCGCGTGGCTGTAAGAGCCTTCGCGCGCCTCGACTTTTGGCCATGATCCCGCTAAGCGGGCGACGCTATGCACCAGAGCCAAAAGCTGTCCACGCGATTCGCCGGAACATCAGCTAGAACGCGCGCCAGGCACGCGGCACCGGCGCTGCTGTTGGGCTTTTTCTGCGCGGTCTTTGTGCTCGGCGCGCAGGAAGGCAGCGCAATTGCGGCGGACGCGGCCGCGGCCGCGGCAGCGGCAGCGGCAGCAGCAGCAGCGGAGCCGCCACCGTCCGTCGCAGTTCCGGGGTTCTGGGATCCGCGGCGCCGGCCGGAACGGCCGGACCTCTCGCGCTTGCAGAGCATCCGCTTTCTCACCGACCTCGATTATCCGCCGTTCGACTATGCCGGTCCGGATGGCAATCCGACCGGCTTCAATGTCGATCTCGCCCGGCTCATTTGCGACGAGATCAAAGTCGCCTGCACCATCCAGGCGCGGCCATTCGCGTCGTTATTGGAAGCGCTCAACGACAATCGCGGCGACGCCGTGATCGCCTCTATCGCGCCGACCGCGGAGACGCGGCGGCTCGCCGACTTTACCGATCCGTATTATCGCACGCCGGCCCGGTTCGCCGCGCGCCACGATTACCCGATCGGCGACGTGGTGCCAGAGCGGCTCGAGGGCAAAAAGGTGGGAGTCGTCGCCGGAACGGCGCACGAGGCCTATCTGAAAGCGATGTTTACTGAGGCCGAGGTGCGGTCTTATCCGACGGCCGAGGCGGCGCGCGATGCGTTGCGGCAAAAGGAAGTGGACCTTTTGTTCGACGATGGCATTGCGCTCGCTTTTTGGCTTAACGGCACCGATTCAGGGGGCTGCTGCGCTTTCCGCGGCGGGCCGTTTCTGGAGAGTCGTTTTTTTGGTGAAGGCGTCGGCATTGCGGTCAAGCACAGCAACGATCTCTTGCGGCAGAGCTTAAACTGGGCGCTGTTTCAGCTCTGGGAAAAGGGAAGCTTCACCGACCTGTGGCTGCGCTATTTCCCGATCAGCCCGTTTTGACGAGATATCGCCACGCCGATATCCCGCCGGCCGGCCGCGTCAGCTCCGGCCTTTGATGTGAAAGACAACGGGCAGGGGTGAAGGGGCTGAAAAGTAGCGGCTCGACTTTTTCTTGCGGTCCCGCTAAGCGGGCCGCATGACGATTGCAGGGACAATTGACAATCCCGCGGAGCCGCGCGCGCTCGCCGAAGCCTCGGCGGCGTGGCCGTTCGAAGAAGGGCGCAAAATCGTGGCGCGGCTGAAGAAAAAGCCGAAGGACGAGGTCATTTTCGAGACCGGCTATGGCCCGTCCGGCCTGCCGCATATCGGCACGTTCGGCGAGGTCGCGCGCACCTCCATGGTGCGCCACGCCTTTCGCGTCCTCACCGGCGACGACATCAAGACGCGGTTGATTGCGTTCTCCGACGACATGGATGCGCTGCGCAAAGTGCCCGACAACATCCCCAACAGGGAGATGGTCGGACAGCATCTCGGCAAGCCGCTGACCAAAGTGCCCGATCCATTCGGCACCTATCCAAGCTTCGCCGCCCACAACAACGCGCGGTTGCGCGCCTTTCTCGATCAGTTCGGCTTCGACTACGAATTTCTCTCGGCGAGCGAATGCTACACGTCCGGGCGTTTCGACGCCGCGCTTCTGAAAGTGCTGCAACGCTTCGACGAAGTGATGGCGATCATGCTGCCGTCGCTGCGCGAGGAGCGGGCGCAGACCTATTCGCCATTTCTGCCGATCGATCCGCAAACCGGCATCGTCCTGCAAGTACCCGTGATCGCCCACGACGCCACGGCTGGCACCATCACTTACGAGCACCCGGACAGCCGCGAGCAGGTGACCACGCTCGTCACCGGCGGACGCTGCAAGCTGCAATGGAAGCCGGATTGGGCGATGCGCTGGGTGGCGCTCGGCGTCGACTACGAAATGGCCGGCAAAGATTTGATCGACTCGGTGAAACTCTCCGGCGAAATTTGCCGTGCGCTCGGCGGCTTGCCGCCGGAAGGATTCAACTACGAGCTCTTTCTCGACGAGCAGGGCCAGAAAATCTCCAAGTCGAAAGGCAACGGCCTGACCATCGACGAGTGGCTGCGCTATGCCAGCCCGGAAAGCCTCTCGCTCTTTATGTATCGCGAGCCGAAGGCGGCGAAGCGGCTTTATTTCGACGTCATTCCGCGCCACGTCGACGAATATCAGCAATTTCTCGACGGCTATGCGCGGCAGGACGGCAAGCAGCGGCTGGCCAATCCGGTCTGGCACATCCATGCCGGATCACCGCCGCAGGCCGACCATCCGGTGACTTTCGCCATGCTGCTGTCGCTCGTCACCGCGTCGAACGCCGAGAATGCCGACACGCTATGGGGCTTCATCGGCCGCTACCGGCCGGGCGTCACCAAGGCGACGCATCCGCATCTCGCGGCGCTGGTCGACTACGCCATCCGCTACTTCCACGATTTCGTTCTGCCGGCCAAAAAATTTCGCGAGCCGGGTGCGGCGGAGCGCGCGGCGCTGATCGATTTGCGCGATGCGCTGTCGCAATTGCCAGCGGATGCGAACGCGGAAACCATCCAGAACGTAGTCTACGAAGTCGGCCGCCGCGAACCGTTTCTCGACCAGAAGAAAAAAGCCAAGGACGGCAAGCCCGGCGTTACGCTCGACTGGTTCAACATGCTCTATCAGGTCCTGCTCGGCCAGGAGAAGGGTCCGCGTTTCGGCTCGTTCGCCGCGGCCTATGGCGTCCAAAACACCATCGATATGATCGACGGCGCGCTGGCGCGCAGTGCCTAGTCATTGCGGGGCGCCGCGGAGCGGTGAACCCGGAATCCATAACCACGAAGTGCGAATAAAGCACGCGGTGTCCGGTCTTCATCGGCTGTGATTACGGATTCCGGCCCTCCCTCGCATTCGCTCGGTCGGCCGGAATGACGCTTACTGACTCGCCCACAAGATGCGCGCGATCCACAGCACATCGACGGCGGCGATAGTGCGGTCACCGTGATCGGTGTTGAGCGAAGACAGCTCGATTGATTTCGCCGTGCGGCGCTTGAGCTCCTTGGCCATCACCTCGCCGTTTCGCGTGCGCACCACGACGCGGTCGCCGCGGCGGATTGGCGCCGCCGGCGAGACCAGGATCACGTCGCCGTCACGATAGGCCGGCTCCATGGACTGGCCGGAGACTTCGAGCGCGTAAGCGTGGGTGTCGCTGACGGCGGGAAAGGCGATCTCGTCCCAGCCTTCGCCGACCGGAAAGCCGCCGTCGTCGAAATAGCCGCCGGCGCCGGCCTCGGCGAAGCCGATCAGCGGCACCGCCCGCGTCGCCGCGCCGCCGCCGGAATTGATCAATTCGACGAAAATCTCAACCGGCGTGCCGGTGGCGGTGAGCGCCTTGGCAATGGACTCGGTCGAGGGCCAGCGGGCGCGGCCGGAAGCGGTAATGCGCTTCGATTTATTGAACGTGGTCGGATCGAGCCCCGCGCGACGGGCCAGGCCCGAGGCCGACAGTCCAGCACGCGCCGCCAGGCGATCGACCGCCGACCAGACTTGCGCGTGGGTGAGCATGGAAACCCCCCGGCGCCCCGCCGCCGGAGGCGCCACGCCTTAAACCCTCGATGCCATGATAGGAATATATTGGCGCACGTCTCAACCCCTCAACCCCCGGAGGAGCGCCTTTACCGCCGTAGGGGAACGATCAGGCGCTGGACGCCTTCTGCTCGTCGAGCGGATCAAACGTGTCGGGCGCGGTATCGACGTCGCTCTGCACCACCGGCAAATCCCTCCGCCCCTGGCGCGGCTGCGGCCGCTCGCGCGGCGGCATGCGCCGGGCGTTACCAGGCCGGCTTTGCTGGGCGTAGTTGTCGTAATCCGACGGTAAGTCCAGGTAGCTCATGCGGGCCTTTTTCAGCGCGCCTTCGGCAACGGTTCGCCCGGCGCGCTCGCTGTCCAATTGCGCCTTCAGCGCGGCAACGGTGTCGCCCGCCTTGGCGCGCTGGCGATCGGCTTCGGCCTCGAGCTGGCCGACGCGGGCGCTGAGCGCCTGAATTTCCTCTTCGGCACGCGACAGCGCCTTGTCGCGCTGACGGACATTGAGCAGCAACGTGTTGGCGCGCTCGGCGAGCTTGGTGCGGAACTGCTCGACTTCGTTCAAAAGCTTCTCTTTGCTTTGCAGCGCCGTCGTCGCCAGTTCGAGTTTCTTTTCGGCCATGTTGCGCACAAGCGTCGCCTCGACCACTTTGCGCTCGGCGGCATTGTTGTCCTCGGTCCGGCTGAGCAGGTTTCCCCGCACCTCGGCAAGCAGCTTCTCCGCGGTGACGGCGCGTGACGACATCGCCTCAAGCCGCGTGCTCAACGTGTTGGTTTCGACCTGCCGCTTGTCGTTGGCTTCGGCGAGCGCCCCGGTGATCCGGCCGCGCTCGGTCTCGGCCGACCTCACCGCCGTTTGCATCTGGCCGAGCTGCGTCAATGTCTTCTCAACAGCCGCCTCGCTGTCGGTCACCCGGCGTTGCAGACGCGAATTCTCTTCGACCAGCTGATCGACCGATGTTTGCAGCGAGCGGTTCTCGTCCGCGCCCATGGTGAGCTTTTCGCTCGCCGCGCCGATAAGGCCTTCCAGTTCGGCGATGCGCTTGTCGGCGGCGGCGCTATGTTTGCTCAACGCCTGTTTATGCTCGGTCAGCATGCGCACGGTAGTCGTCTCGCGCGCCAATTCGCCTTCGAGGTCCGCGATCCGCGTGCGCGCCGGATCGAGTTCGCCCGTGAGCTCGACTTTTTCAGCTTCCAGCGTGCCGACGGTCTGCTGCGAAAGTCCGAGCTCGTAGTTGAGGTGCTCGCACTCGCTCTGGCTCGTCGCCAGGCGCTTGCGCACGTCCTTGACCTCGGCGCGCAGTTGCTCGTAGCCGACGCTGGTTTCTTCCAGCGCATTGCGCAGATTGGCGTTGTCGAGCGCCTCGCGCTCCAACGTATTCAGCGCGTGACCGATAGGGACGACCAGCTCGCCGAAGATGTCGCGCAAATCGTCGAGCGCGTCGATGCGGCGGCCGACGTCGATTAAAAGGTTTCGCAAGCTCTCGTTGTCACCGCCGACCCTGGTCCCCAGATCGGCCCAGGCTTCCGACGCCGGCTGCTCCTCGTTCGGCGCTTCGGCGGCAGCATCCAGCGACGCCTCGTCGAACTCGTCGTCGGAGGTTTTCGTTTGGAAGCGGTCGAAAATTTTGGATAGCGTACTCATGCACCATTCCCAACGCGCGCTTTAACCGGTTACTTACTATTTTTAGCACAGCGGCGTCGGCGGAAGTTCGCGCCAGGCGGCCGACTTCGCGTTAGGGTTAAGTGGCTTAATGACCGTTATCTATAAAATCTGCCGGCGGAACGAATGGCTCGCGGCCGAACATCATGGTGAATTTCGCGGATCGGAGGCCGATGCGCGCGACGGCTTCATTCATTTCTCGGCCGCCGCCCAACTCGGGGGAACGGCCGCCAAGCATTTCGCCGGCGCGACCGATTTGTTGCTCGTTGCCGCCGACGCCGGCGCGCTCGGCGAGGCGCTTAAATGGGAAACGTCGCGCGGCGGCGAACTCTTTCCGCATCTCTATGCCGCGTTGCCGCTCAAAGCCGTGCGCTGGACGCGTCCGCTCGCCGACGAGGTAAACGGCGTTCGACCAATGCCGGGGCTTTCGTCGTGATCGGCGCGTTCGAGCATTTGGCGCGGCCGCTGTTGGCGGCGCTCGATCCGGAAAACGCGCATCGGCTCACCATCGCGTTGCTTAAATTCGTTCCGTTGCCGCGCGGCGGGAAAACCGATCCGCGCCTTGCCGTGCGCGCCTTCGGACTCGATTTTCCCAATCCGGTGGGGATGGCGGCAGGGTTCGACAAACACGCCGAGGTGCCGGATGTGGTATTGCGCTTCGGCTTCGGCTTCGTCGAAGTCGGCACCGTCACGCCGCAGCCGCAGATGGGCAATCCGCTGCCGCGAGTCTTTCGCCTCGACGCCGATGAAGCGGTGATCAACCGGCTGGGCTTTAATTCGGAAGGCGCGGATCGCGCATTGCATCGGCTGGCGCGGCGCGCTCGCCAAGCAGGCATCGTCGGCATCAACATTGGCGCCAACAAAGACTCGTCCGACCGGATCGGCGATTACGTGCGGTTGATCGAGCGCTTCGCGCCGATCGCGAACTACATCACCATCAATGTCTCGTCGCCCAATACGCCCGGACTGCGTAATTTGCAGCAGGCGTCTGCGCTCGGCGATCTGCTCGCGCGCGTGATCGAAGCGCGCGCCCGCGTGACACGCGATGCCGGGCCAACGCCGGTGCTGCTCAAGATCGCGCCCGATCTCTCGCTCGACGAGCTTGATGACATCGTCGATGTCGCGCGCGCGCTTCGCATCGACGGCATGATCGTCGGCAATACCACGGTGACGCGGCCGCCAGACCTTCGGGAAAGCGCGCGCGCCAAGGAAGCCGGCGGACTTTCGGGCCGCCCGCTATTTTCGCTTGCCACCCGCATGCTGGCGGAAAGCTACGTGCGAGTGGAAAGCGCGTTCCCGCTGATCGGTGTTGGCGGAATCGATTCCGGCGCCACCGCGCTTGCCAAGGTCCGCGCCGGCGCGACGCTGCTGCAACTTTATTCCGCGCTGGTGTTTCGCGGGCTTGGTCTTGTCGCCGAAATCAAAGGTGCGCTGGTTGATGCCGTCGCGCGCGAACGGCGCGAAAGCTTGAGCGATCTTGTCGGCGTCGATGCCGCGGCAGTCACCACGGAGCCGTGGCCGCAGTGAATTATTTGCTGTCTTCGTCCTTCAGCGCCGCGAAGGAACGGGAAGCGCCGACTGCGCCGGGCGAGGGGATGAGTACCGGCTTGAGCACCGGCATGAGCCGCCGCCGCTCGCGCCGCGCCGGTATGGCGCGATACACCTGCTTCGTTGCTTCGACAATGTGCACGCCGGCAAACGGCGCCGAGATGGTTGCACCGGCGCGTTCCCACGCTGCGGCGGAACGCAGGAACAGCCCGAGCGAAACCGGCGGCACATAGAGCGCTTCACCCCAGCCGGTTGGCGTGAACCAGGTCTCACGCAACAAATGCGTGATCTGCGAACGCGAGTAGGGCCGCCCGGAGCCGAACGGCGTCGTGTCCATGCGCGCCCACAAGCCACGCCGGTTCGGCACCACGGCGAGCAATCGCCCACCGCCCGCCAGCACCCGCCACACTTCGCGGAGAAGCCCGATCGGATCGGCCGAATTCTCAAGCGCATGGACCAAAAGGACGCGGTCGACCGCCGCATCGGTCAGCGGCAAATCGTCTTCCTCGACCAGTGCGGCAAGCGCCGGCTTCGACGACGGCCAGCGCACCACGCCTTGCGGCGCCGGCATTAGCGCGAGGCAGCGCTCGGCTTCTTCCCGGAAAAGGCCGAGATAGGGCGTGGCGTAGCCGATGCCGAGGACGCGCAGCGACGCCGTGTCGGTCCAGCGCGCGCGGATGCCGCGGGCAATGAAGCGGCGGGCCACCGTGCCGAGGCGCTGGGCATAGAAATCGCGCAGATCGACAACATCCATGCCCGGAAAATAGCACGGATTTGGTTGTCAATTCGTGCCCGATCCCCACGTTAATCAATGCGTGTTGCGTCCTTTCCGGTGAAAGCCGATGATCCAAGGAAGGTAAAGAAACCCGGGAATAAACATGCCAGCACAGACTTTTCTGTTTCCCTGCTTGTCGGACAATTACGGCGTCCTGCTCCACGATCCGGAAAGCGGTGCGACCGCCTCGATTGACGCACCGGAAGCGGCGCCGGTGGAAGCGGCGCTGAAAAAAGCCGGCTGGCGGCTGACCGACATTCTCGTCACTCATCATCACGGCGATCACACCGCCGGCATTCCCGAGCTGAAGCGGCAATACAAATGCCGGGTCGTCGCGCCGCGCCGCGAGGCGCAGCGCATCGCCGATGTCGACGAGACGGTCGCTGAAGGCGACACGGTGCGCGTCGGCTCGCTGCAAGGCCGGGTCGTCGACACGCCCGGCCACACCGCGGGTCACATCTCGTATTTCTTCCCGGCTGACAAGTTTGCGTTCGTCGGCGACACGCTGTTTTCGATCGGTTGCGGTCGCGTCATCGAGGGCGACGCCCAGATGATGTGGCAATCCTTGCTGAAGCTGCGCGACCTGCCGGACGACACGCAGTTTTTTTGTGGCCACGAATATACCGAGGCCAATATTCGCTTCGCCAAGACCATCGAGCCGGATAACGCGCGGCTTGCCGCCCGCGCCGCCGAGGTGGTGAAACTCCGCGCCGCCGGCAAGCCGACCATTCCTGCGACCATCGGCGCGGAAAAGGCGGAGAACCCCTTTCTGCGCGCCGATTTGCCGGACCTGGCCAAGACCGTCGGTCTTGCAGGCAGTCCGCCGTGGAAAGTCTTTGCCGAGATTCGCGAGCGCAAGAATAAATTTTAGGCCACATCAATGATCAACAATGCAATTATAGTTCGGTGCCGCGCGAAGTTGGTGGCTACCGCAAAGAAACATGCGCGTATACCCTATGGGGACTTGGCGCGACATGTAGGTGTGGCGAACCAAGGCCTTGGCCCATACTTGGATCGTATTTATAAGGATGAACTCGCCAACGCGGCACCCGATTTGACGCTCGTCGCTGTCTATTCCGGGACGGAATACGGACGTTACAACTCACGAGGGCGTCAACCAAAGACAATAAAGGTCAATCCCAACAATCCAGCGCACGTGCGAGCATACGAAGCCGAGTTGAACAGGGTGTATTCCTACCCTTGGCGCTGATGACGGCCGCCGAAATCATCCGGTTGCTGGGTTTGAAGCCGCATCCGGAAGGCGGGCATTTCTGCGAAGTGTTTCGCGATGCGCATCAGGTTGACGGCGGCCGTGCCGCGTCGACCGCGATTTATTTTCTGCTCGCGCGCGGGGAGCGCTCGCACTGGCACCGCATCGATGCTGCCGAAGTTTGGCACTTTTACACCGGCGCGCCGCTTGAACTTGAAATTGCAGCAAACGGGCGCCACGAGGTGATCACGTTGGGCAACGATCTTGCGGCCGGCCTGCGCCCGCAGGCCGTCGTCCCGGCGCACGCGTGGCAGGCAGCGCAATCGCTCGGTGACTGGA
>DATNNI010000372.1:0-5946 GCA_035601915.1 Xanthobacteraceae bacterium | reverse complement strand
TAGGCGCATGACTGTTCTCGAGCGCACCGGCCTTCTTCCCGACCTCTTCGTCCGCTGGTTTGCCAGCCGCGGCTGGACACCGCGCGCGCATCAGCTCGAACTTCTCGCCAAGGCGCAAGCCGGCCGCTCGGTTCTCCTGATCGCGCCAACCGGCGGCGGCAAGACGCTCGCCGGCTTCCTGCCGACTTTGGTGGAGTTGAGCGGTCTGCATGACCTCCCGCGGGCCGCACAGGCGAAATCACCATCGCGATTGATCTCCACCGGCCGCAATGTGCGCCGCGAGGGCGGCCTGCACACCCTTTACATCTCGCCGCTCAAGGCGCTGGCCGTGGATATCGCGCGCAATCTGGAACGGCCGGTTGCGGAAATGGATTTGCCGATCCGCATCGAGACCCGGACCGGCGACACCCCGGTGTCCAAGCGCCGGCGCCAGCGCCGCGATCCGCCGGAGATATTGCTGACGACGCCTGAGCAATTGGCGTTGTTGCTCGCATCCGCTGACGCCCCTTATCTGTTCGGCTCGCTTAAGCGCGTTATTCTCGACGAACTGCACGCGCTGGTAACCTCAAAACGCGGCGACCTGCTCTCGCTCGGTCTTGCTCGCCTTTTCCGCCTCGCGCCGAATCTTGCAAGCGTCGGCCTGTCGGCGACGGTGGCGGAGCCGGAAGAACTCGCACGCTTTATGGTGCCGCAGCACGGCGACGCCGGTGCGCGTGCCGACATCATTTTTGCGGCGGCGGGCGCGCCACCCAATGTCAGCATGCTCGACACGCGCGAGCGGTTGCCGTGGGCCGGACATTCGGCCCGGCATGCGCTCGATGAAATATATCGTCTGATCCAGACGCATCGCACCGCACTGGTATTCGTCAATACCCGCAGCCAGGCCGAGGCTGTGTTTCAGCAGCTCTGGCAGATCAACGAGGACAATCTGGCCATCGCACTGCATCACGGCTCGCTTGATGTGGCGCAGCGGCGGAAGGTGGAAGGCGCGATGGCGGCCGGCCTGCTGCGCGCGGTCGTCTGCACCTCCTCGCTCGATCTCGGTGTCGACTGGGGCGACGTCGACCTCGTCATCAATGTCGGTGCGCCGAAAGGGGCATCGCGCATTCTTCAGCGCATCGGCCGCGCCAATCATCGCATGGATGAGCCCTCGAAGGGCGTGCTCGTGCCCGCCAATCGTTTCGAGGTGCTCGAATGCCGCGCCGCGCTCGACGCAATTGCCGAGGACGCGCAGGACACTCCCCCGTTACGCATCGGGGCGCTCGACGTATTGGCGCAGCACATACTGGGCTGCGCCTGCGGCGGTCCATTTGGTGCCGGCGAACTTTACGCCGAGGTGACGGCGGCCGCGCCCTATTCCGGACTGACGCGCGAGGATTTCAACGCCGTGGTCGATTTCGTCGCCACTGGCGGCTATGCGCTCAAGGCTTACGACCGATTCGCCCGCATCCGGCAGGACAAAGACGGACGCTGGCGCATCGCCAACCAGAACGTAGCGCAGCGCTATCGCCTCAATGTCGGAACCATTGTCGAGGCCGACATGCTGAAAGTCCGACTGGTGCGGTCGCGCGCTGCAAAAGTGATCCCGCGCGGCGGCCGGCTGCTCGGTCAAGTCGAGGAATATTTCGTCGAGACCATGGTGCCCGGCGATACCTTCGTGTTCGCGGGCGAGATTCTCAAATATGAAGCCATTGTGGAGGACGCGGTCTATGTATCGCGCTCCGCCGCAGAAGATCCGAAAGTACCGGCCTATGAGGGCGGAAAATTCCCGCTGTCGACGTATCTCGCGGCGCGGGTGCGAAACCTCGTTGCTCACCCGCAAGAATGGCGGGAGCTGCCACAGCAGGTTCGCGAATGGCTCGAAATCCAGGCGTGGCGCTCGCAGATGCCGGGCTCAGCCGAACTCTTGGTCGAAACATTCCCGCGCGCCAACAAGCACTATTTGATCTGCTATCCGTTCGAAGGGCGTTTGGCGCACCAGACACTGGGCATGCTGCTGACGCGCCGGCTTGAACGGGCGCGGCTGCGGCCGCTTGGATTCATTGCCAACGAATACGCGCTGGCGGTGTGGGGCCTTGGCGACGTGGCACAGCGGATAGCGCGCGGCGAATTTTCGCTCGCCGAGCTGTTCGACGAAGACATGCTCGGCGACGACCTCGAGGCCTGGCTTGCCGAATCGGCATTGATGAAGCGCACATTTCGCAATTGCGCCATCATCGCCGGCCTGATCGAGCGGCGTTTCCCCGGTCAGGAAAAAACCCGCAGGCAGGTCACCATCTCGACCGACCTTGTTTATGACGTTCTGCGCAGCCATCAGCCCGATCACATTCTCTTGCGCGCGGCCCGCGCCGACGCCGCGACCGGCCTGCTCGACGTGCGCCGTCTTGCCGATATGCTCTCGCGTATAAGGGGGCGAATCGTTCATAAAGCGCTCGATCATGTGTCGCCGCTTGCGGTCCCGGTCATGCTGGAGATCGGGCGGGAGGCAGTTTACGGCGAGGCGACGGAATCGCTCCTCGCCGAGGCGGAGGCGGAATTGGTGAAGGAGGCGACGCAGTGAGATCGGCGCACCTCGCCGCGCAAAGAGACGAAGAGCACACGTTCGCCCTCGCCGGCACCGAAATCGTCGCCGATCCCTCGGGGGCGCTGTACTGGCCGGACGAGCGGATGCTCGTCGTCGCCGATCTGCATTTGGAAAAGGGCTCCGCGTTTGCCAAACGCGGCGTGCTGCTGCCGCCCTACGACACGGCATCGACGCTGGCGCGGCTCGCCGGCGTGCTGCTGCGCTACGCGCCGCGCTCAGTCGTCGCTCTCGGCGACAGCTTTCACGACGGCGACGGTCCCCGCCGCATGTCATCCGCTGACGCGACCACGATGCGCGCGCTGCGGACCGGACGCGACTGGATTTGGATCGCGGGCAACCATGACGCCGAGTTGCCGCGCGACATTGGCGGCAGCTTCGCCGCATCGCTCGCCGTGGGCCCGCTGATTTTTCGTCATCTGCCGTCCGCCGGGATCGCCGATGGCGAGGTTGCCGGCCACCTGCATCCGGTCGCCCGCCTCACTCAGCGAGGCCGCTCGGTCAGCCGGCGGTGCTTCACCAGCGACGGCCGCCGCCTCGTCATGCCCGCTTTCGGGGCTTACGCCGGCGGGCTGAACATACGGGATGACGCATTTCTCCGGCTGTTCGGCGCGCTGACCTACTTGGCACTGATGCTCGGCGAGCAGCGGGTTTACACGCTTTCGGCGGCGCGGTGTTTTCCGGATTAAGCGCTAATCGCGCCGGAATGCGACGCTTGCGATCCAGCCGGTCAACAGCGCCATGGCCGCGGTCGCCATCCCGTAGAGCAGGCCGTGCTCGCGGCTTTGGCTGACCACGAACTGCTCGAAGCCAACCTTGACGATCTCAAACGCCGAATCAGTTTCCGCGATCATAGCACCCTCAGCAAACAGCTTCACATCGACCGCATAGCTGCCGATCGGGACTTGGGCCGGCAGTGAGAGGGAGGCGCGAAACAATGTCGGGGTCAAAAAAGTCACAGCGTTCGGCTTCTCGCTATACAGCGTCCGGTCGCGCATCAGTCGCACCAGCGCCGCGCGAAACGGATCGTTGCTCACCTCGCCGATGTCATTGTGAACGAACTCCGGGAACGGAGTATTGGTAATCCCGAGTCGCAACCGACGCCGAGTTTCGGGGCCCGCAATCGCGTCGAGCGGCCGGCTAGCCAATACCGCCAGGTATGACGGGGGATCGACAAACATCCGCGATTCGGTGTTCACCCAAATGCCGAGCACGCGCTCTTTGCGGCGCGCGCGCAGCGACTCGCGCGGCCCGGTGATGGTGGCGACAATATCGTAAGGCGCGCCGCGCGAGCCTCCCGTCGCGTCGCGTTCCACCGAGCCGAACAAAACCAATTCCACGCCGGTATAGCTCGACGTGATCATCACCCGATGATTGGTGAGGGAGACCACAAGACGTTCGGCACCGGTCGCGCGGGCACCGCCGGCGAAAAGCGCAACAATGACGAGCGTGGCCAGCGGCAGGCGGATCATGGCGCACCGCCCAGAAAGCGAATGGAATACAGATCATCGGGCCGCAACACGAGTTGCGACGCAAACCGCAACCCGACCGCGAGCACTAGCAGACCGAGCAGCATGCGGAGCCACTCGCCCCTGATGCGCTGGCCGGCCTGCGCACCGAACTGCGCTCCCGCAGCTCCTCCAGCCATCAAAATCAGCGCCAACACGGCGTCAACCAAGTGGTTGGTTGCCGCATGCAGCACCGTCGCCGCGATCATGGTCAGAAACGTCAGCACCATGGACGTGCCAATGACCGTCGCGGTCGGAACCCGCAGCAAATAGATGAGCATCGGAACAAGCAAAAAGCCGCCGCCGATTCCCATAACGGCGCCGATGAAGCCAATGATGAAGCCGATTGCCAGAACCGGGATGGCCGACACATAGATCTTTGATTGCTTGAACCGCAGTTTTAGCGGCAACCCATGTATCCAGGTGTGGCTGCCCGGACGCCGTAATTCGATGCGCTTTCCTGACCGGCTGCGGATAATGGCTCGCGCGCTCTCGCCGACCATCAACGCGCCGACAACGCCGAGCAGGATTACGTAGGAAAGGCCGATCACCAGATCGAGCTGATCCAGCGTGCGCAGCCAAGTGAACAGCGCGACCCCGCCGCAGGTGCCGAGAATGCCGCCGGCGAGCAACGTCAGCGCCAACACGGAGTCGATGGCGTTGCGCCGCCAATAGGTGATCGCCCCGGAGAAGGACGACGCGGCCACATGTGTGGTGACGCTCGCCACCGCCACCGCCGGCTGCACGCCGATGAAGATTAGAAGCGGCGTCATTAGAAAGCCGCCGCCGACACCGAACATGCCGGAAATAAACCCGACCGCCAGCCCCATCGCCAGCACGAGGAAAATGTTGACCGGGATGTCGGCGATGGGAAGGTAGATTTCCACGGATATTCTCCGATCAGCCACCTTCTACGCGCGCGACACCGATCGGCATACCGTTTATCCGCGCCCCGCCGGCAGATTTGTTCGCAATTTCGTCAGCACGGCAGCGCGCGGCCATACGAGCGCGGCGACATTTCTGCTCTCCAAATGAACGGGCATGGGTACGGCGGGTCGCGGCGCGCAGGACTGCCAGCGCGCCGGCGATTAAGGTCAGTTGACCTTCATCACGTCAGGCGCCGGGACCTTCTCGGCAGAATGTGATTTCGGCTTCAGCGCGGAGGTCCCTTTGGCCGGCGGGTCCCAAGCATCGGACGCTTTGACCGCGACGGCTTCAGCCGGTTGCGGCTGGGCGGTCCATTGTTCCGCTCCCGACTTCGCTGTCGCGAGGACCTGTTGCTCCAGACGGGTAGCGACCTCATCGCGCTTCAGGGCTGCGTCCTTGTCGCCCTGCTTGGCCGCGAGGAAGAACCACTTGTAGGCCTCGGCAAAGCTCTGATCGACGCCGACGCCGCGTGCATAGAGGACGGCCAGATTGTACTGGCTGTCGGTAACGCCAAGCTCGGCGGCCTTGCGGAACCACTGCGCGGCATTGCGATAGTCGGGTGCGCCGGATGCGCCCTCGGCGTAGAGGACGGCAAGATTATGCATGGCCTTGCCGTGACCTTTGTCGGCGGCGGCGCGATAGAGCGAGAGCGCCTGCGGTACGTCTTTCTTCACGCCGACGCCTTTTTCATAAAAGGTTCCGAGCCGGAACTGCGCAGGCACGAATCCTTTTTTGGCCGCGACCTCCAGCCAGCGGGCTGCTTCCTCGTTGTTTTGCGGAACATTGCGCCCATCGGCAAAGCGCACACCCACCTCGTAAGCCGCGGCCGCATCTCCTGCTGAAGCTGCCGTACGCAAGCCCGGACCGCCGATGGCCGACGGCAGCTTGTCATCAGCGAGCGGCGCCGTGGAATTTCCCGACGCGGGCGCA
>DATNNI010000371.1:0-2168 GCA_035601915.1 Xanthobacteraceae bacterium | reverse complement strand
AAGCACGCCATCGATCTCACCCGCGAAGTTCTTCAGGTTCCGGCCGACTATCGCATTGGCATTGTGCCGGCTTCCGATACCGGCGCCGTCGAGATGGCGTTGTGGTCGCTGCTTGGCCCGCTTCCTGTCACCATGCTGGCGTGGGAATCGTTCGGCGAGGGATGGGTCGGCGACATTGCCAAGCAACTGAAACTCAAGAACGTAACCGTGCTCAAGGCCGATTACGGCGACCTTCCCGACCTCAGCAAAATCGATCCTGCAAGCGACATCGTATTTACCTGGAACGGCACCACTTCGGGCGTGCGCGTTCCCAATGCCCATTGGATTGCCGCCACTCGGACCGGTCTGAGCATCTGCGACGCGACCTCCGCCGCTTTCGCCCAGGCGCTCGACTGGCCGAAGCTCGACGTCTGCACTTTCTCCTGGCAGAAGGCGCTCGGCGGCGAGGCCGCGCACGGCATGCTTATTCTCTCGCCTCGCGCCGTGGCGCGGCTGGAAAGCTACACGCCGCCGTGGCCGCTGCCAAAAATCTTTCGGATGACGAAAGGCGGCGCGCTGATTGAAGGCATATTCCAGGGCGAAACCATCAATACGCCGTCGATGCTTTGCGTCGAAGATTATCTCGACACGCTGGAATGGGCGAAGGCTGCCGGCGGGCTCTCTGGGCTTCGCGCGCGCGCCGACGCCAACACCGCCGTGATTGCCGATTGGGTCGCGCGCAGCAACTGGGTCGACTTTCTCGCGCGCGACGCGGCGGTGCGCTCCAACACGTCCGTGTGCCTCAAATTCGTCGATCCGGCGGTGAGCCGATTGAGCCGGGAGGCGCAGGCGGCCTTCGCCAAGACCATGGCGGCAGCGCTAGAGGACAAGGGCATTGCTTACGACATTGCCGCCTATCGCGACGCTCCACCCGGCTTGCGCATCTGGTGTGGGTCGACGGTAGAGCGTGCCGATCTCGAAGCGCTCACGCCTTGGCTCGATTGGACCTACGCCAAGGCAAAAGATGGGCTCGCGCAAGCGGCGTAAAACAAGATGACATCTCCCCGAGTTCTCATTTCTGATGCGCTTTCGTCGGCGGCCGTCGCGATCTTCAAGGATCGCGGCGTGACAGTGGAATTTGCGCCGAACCTCGGCAAGGACAAAGAAAAACTTGCCGCGACAATCGACGGCTTCGACGGATTGGCCATTCGCTCAACGACAAAGGTCACCGGCAAATTGCTCGAAACCGCGCGCAACCTGAAGGTCATCGGGCGCGCCGGGATTGGCGTCGACAACGTCGATGTCCCGGCGGCGACGGCGCGCGGGATCATTGTGATGAACACGCCGTTCGGCAATTCGATAACGACGGCCGAACATGCCATTTCCTTGATGCTTGCGCTGGCGCGGCAAATCCCCGAGGCCGACGCCTCCACACGTGCCGGCAAGTGGGAGAAAAACAAATTTCTCGGCGTGGAGATTTTCGGCAAAACGCTGGGAGTTATCGGCTGCGGCAATATCGGCGCAATCGTCGCCGATCGCGCGCTCGGCATGAAGATGAAGGTGATCGCCTACGATCCGTATCTCTCTGCCGAGCGAGCGGTCGATCTCGGCGTGGAGAAAGTAAGCCTGGAGGAACTATTACGGCGCGCCGATTTCGTGACGTTGCATACTCCGCTCACCGAGAAGACCCGCAACATCATCAGCGCCGACAGCCTGGCATTGACGAAGAAGGGCGTTCGGCTGATCAACTGTGCGCGCGGCGGGCTGATCGACGAAGCCGCTTTGTTCGAGGCACTTAAATCCGGCCACGTTGCCGGGGCGGCGCTTGACGTTTTCGTCAGCGAGCCGGCAACCGATAATCCATTGTTCACGTTGCCCAACGTCGTCTGCACGCCGCATCTCGGTGCTTCGACGAGCGAAGCCCAGGAGAATGTGGCGCTTCAGGTCGCCGAACAGATGTCGGACTACCTGATGCGAGGCGCTATTACCAACGCCGTCAATTTTCCTTCGATCAGCGCCGAAGAGGCACCAAAACTAAAACCTTTCATTGCGCTGGCCGAAAAACTCGGCTCCTTCGCGGGCCAGCTCACCGAAACCGGAATTTTGCGCGTGCAAGTGTCCTATGAGGGCTTCGTTGCCCAGATGAATACGCGCGCGCTCACGTCTGCGGCGGTCGCCGGGCTGCTTCG
>DATNNI010000370.1:0-2351 GCA_035601915.1 Xanthobacteraceae bacterium | reverse complement strand
AAGCGCTCCAATGCGATGTCGCGGCGGCCTTCGATCGCGGCAAACAGATTGCGAACCGACGTTTCGCCATAGCCTTCGAACTGTTCGAGCTTGATCCCGGCGTTGCGCGCCGGCAGCGTGAAGATATCCGCCGGCTCCTTCACCCAGCCCTGTTCGAAGAACAACTCGATCTGCTTTTCACCGAGACCGTCGATATCGAAGGCGCGGCGCGAGGCGAACAGCTTGAGGTGCTCGATCTTCTGGTAGGGGCAGGCGAATTCGCCGGTGCAGCGGGCGCGGGCGCCCTCCTCGCCGGCGGCGGTTTCCTCGCGCACCACGTCGGTGCGCAGCGGGCACGGACATTTCTTCGGAAAGTGGAATTCCTTGGCGTTGTCCGGCCGCTTGTCAATCACGACATCGACCACTTGCGGAATAACGTCGCCGGCGCGCTGGATGATAACGGTATCGCCGATCATGATCTCGCGGCCCTCGCGCAACTGCTCGCCATCGCCGCCAATGCCTTTGATGTAATCCTCGTTGTGCAGCGTGACGTTCTGCACAATCACGCCGCCGACGCCGACCGGCTCGAGCTTGCCGACCGGCGTAAACGAGCCGGTGCGGCCGACCTGAATCTCGATATCCCTCAGCACGGTCATGGCGCGCTCGGCCGGGAATTTATGCGCGATGGCCCAGCGCGGCGTGCGCGAAACGAAGCCGAGCCGTTCCTGCCAGTCGATCCGGTCGACCTTGTACACGACGCCATCGATATCATAGTCGAGATGCGAGCGCCGGGTTTCGATCTCGCGATGGAAGCCGAGCAATTCTTCCACCGAATGGCAAAGTCTGGTCAGCGGATTGGTCCTGAAACCGCACCGCTCGAACCATCTGATCATGCCGGATTGCGTATCGGCCGGCATCGCGGCCATCTCGCCCCAGGCATAGGCGAAGAAGCCGAGCGGACGCGAGGCGGTGATGCCGGGATCCTTTTGGCGCAGCGAGCCGGCCGCCGAATTGCGCGGATTGGCAAAGATCGTGTCGTCGGCCGCCTTCTGGCGCTCGTTCAGCGCAAGAAACGCCTGCTTGGTCATGTAGACCTCGCCGCGCACCTCACAGATGTCGGGCACGTTGCGCCCCCAAAGTTTTTGCGGCACGTCCTCCAGCGTTCGGATGTTGGCGGTGACGTCTTCGCCGACGGCGCCGTCGCCGCGGGTGGCCGCGGTGACGAGTTCGCCGCCCTCGTAGCGCAGCGACATCGACAGGCCATCGATCTTCGGCTCGGCGCTGAAGCCGATGCTGTCGTCGTCGCCGAGCTTGAGGAAACGGCGAATGCGCGCGGCGAAGTCGAGCACATCCTGCTCGGCAAAGGCGTTGTCGAGCGACAGCATCGGCACCGCATGCCGGACCTTGGCGAAGCGCCCCGACGGCTGCGCGCCGACTTTCTGCGACGGCGACTCGCTGGTGACGAATTCGGGAAACCGCTTCTCAATCGCGTTGTAGCGCTGCCGCAGCGCATCGTATTCGGCGTCCGTAACGCTCGGCGCGTCGTCCTGATAATAACGCTTATCGTGCGCATCGAGCTCCAGCGCCAGCCGCTTCAGCTCGACCTTGGCCCGGGCTTTGGTGAGCCTGGTGACGTCGGCGAGCGGTTTCGTCCTTGCGGTCTTGTCTGAGGTTCCGGCCATGGCCAATGAATACGACGAAGATCGTCAGGAGAAAAGGCGGCGGCACGCCCCGGAATAACGAGTCAAAATCAAGCCGTCGCCGCCTTCAACAACCGGTCCGCCGCGGCCCTTGCCTCGGCGGTGATCTCCGCCCCGGCCAGCATCCGCGCGATTTCCTCGCGGCGGTGATCGGCGGCGAGCGCATTGACGCGGGTGGCGACGCGCTTGCCCTTGTCGAGCGCGTCCTTTGAAATCAGCAAATGATGGTCGGCCCGGGCGGCGACCTGCGGCGCGTGGGTCACCGCCATCACCTGCACCTTGCCCGCCAGCCGCGCTAGGCGAGCGCCAATGGCGTCAGCCACCGCGCCGCCGACGCCGGTGTCGATTTCGTCGAACACCAGAGTGGGCGCCGAGCCGCGGTCGGACAGCACGACCTTGAGCGCCAGCAGAAACCGCGACAGCTCGCCGCCGGAGGCGACCTTCATCAAGGGTCCCGGCCGGGTGCCGGGATTGGTCTGGACCCAGAACTCGACCCGATCGAAGCCCTGCGGCCCCGGCGATTTCGGATCGGATTCGACCTGCGTTGTGAATTTGGCGCGCTCCAGCTTCAGCGGCGCGAGCTCGACATTGACCGCCTTGTTGAGCTTCTCGGCCGATTTGGCGCGGGCGGCGGTAAGCTTCGCCGCGGCGGCACTGTAGCGCTTGTCGGCC
>DATNNI010000369.1:0-21433 GCA_035601915.1 Xanthobacteraceae bacterium | reverse complement strand
GACGCTTTGCCTTTCGCTCCTGCAGATAGGCCACCCAGTTTCGATAGATGCCAATTGCCGGCGCCTGCCAGGTGTTTTGCAGTCCACCTTCGATCGCCTTCATAGGAAAGTGTCTAATAAGCTTTTCGACCCGCTCGGTTCGTGCGCGTACACAAAACTCTTCAATCAGCTTGCTCGCCGCGTCGTCGAAGTAGCCCTGTGGCAAGGCGGGAAAATTGTCGCGCTCGCCGCGCAAAAACCGGCCGACATCGCGGCGATACTCTCGCGCCAACGAATCTGCGTCGTATTCCGGATGGCCTTGAAAGAACAAAAACAGCGACGCGCCGCGATCGGGCCCGACGAACATATCGGCACCGGTCGCGGCTGATCGGCTCAGGACGCGATAGCCAGCGGCATTGAGGGCCGCGGCGGGGAGATCGTTGTGCCGCGAATGAGGAACGGGGAGCCGCGACGGCATGCCGGCGGTTAGCGGATGCCAGCGGACGACGTCGCAGTGGAAGATACCGAACAGCTTCTCCTTACGCGGTTCGCGTTCAATGCCGTCGGCGTGGAGGACGGCGGCATGCGCAGCCAGACACGACCAGATGGTTGACTCGGTATTGTGCTCCGCCCACTCCATCACTCTGGTGAGACTGGGCCAATAAGGCTCATCGCGCAGCGACTGAGCGCGCGGCTCGTTACCGGTCACGATCAGACCGTCGAGATGCGTGTCCCAAAGTTCGGAAACATCCCGGTATCGCTGCGCGACGGCAGCACGCGCCTGTGCGCTGCGCGGTATCGTCGGCACCGAAAACAGCTTGAGGCGGACAATCAGACTGGCGGATGCCGCCCTGATCAGATCGATAAACTGGCGCTCGGTCGCATCAAGCGCCGCATCCGGCATGTTGTTGACAAGCCCGATGGTCAGACAATTGTCGCCGCGCAATTCGGCGCTAGCGCCGGAGCGGGCCGTATCGAGGAGAATTGGCATCGTCGTTATGCCCGGCGATTATTCGGCCGCTATCAACGGCGAGCGAAACGATTGCGCCGCGCCGAGCGCCTGATCGAGGTCGGCGAGAATGTCATCGATATGTTCAATGCCGACCGAGAGCCGGATCATTTCCGGCCGCACCCCGGCCTTTTCCTGCTCAGCCGCAGACATTTGCCGATGCGTCGTGGATGCGGGATGACACGCAAGAGATTTGGCGTCACCCATATTGACCAGCCGCTTGAACAGCTTGAGCGCATCGTAAAACGATTTTCCCGCTTCAAATCCTCCGGCAATGCCGAAGGTCAAAATCGAGCAGGCGCGTCCGGGAAAGTATTTTTGCGCCATGGCGTGATACGGGTTATCGGCAAACCCAGCGTAATTGACCCATTGAACGCGCGGATCGGAACGCAAAAATTCCGCGACCCGCCGCGCGTTGTCGACGTGCCGCTCGACCCGCAATGCAACGGTCTCGATGCCTTGCAGCAAAAGGAACGCCGACAGCGGCGAAAGAACCGCGCCGGTGGTGCGCTGATAAACGCTGCGGCATCGCGCGATGTAGGCGGCCGCACCGAAATGGTCCGTGTAGACTAATCCGTGGTAAGAGCGGTCCGGCTCGTTGAACATCGGGAAGCGCCTGGCGTTGGCGCGCCAGGGAAAGCGCCCCGAATCGACGATGGCGCCGCCGAGCGTGGTGCCGTGGCCGCCCAGGAACTTGGTCAACGAGTGCACGACTATGTCGGCGCCGTAATCAATCGGGCGCAGCAATATCGGCGTGGCAACGGTATTGTCGACAATGAGCGGAATGCCATGCCGCGCGGCGACCGCCGCGAGCGCCTCGATGTCACAAATGTTCCCGGCCGGATTGCCGATGCTCTCGCAGAACAGAGCGCGCGTTTGGTCGTCGATCAGTCGTTCGAGCGCGTCGGCCTTGTCGGAATCGGCGAAGCGAACCTGCACGCCTTGGCTCGGCAAAGTGTGAGCGAACAGCGTGTGCGTAGTGCCGTAAAGCTGTGGGATGGAAACGATATTGGTGCCCATCGCAGTCAGGTTGAGGACGGCGTAATTGAGCGCGGCCTGGCCAGAGCTGACACACAGCGCTTCCAGACCGCCCTCGAGCGCGGCAACCCGCCGCTCGAGCACGGCCGTCGTCGGATTACTGATGCGGCTGTAACGGTGGCCTTCGATTTCGAGATTAAACAGCGCAGCGCCCTGATCGGCGCTGTCGAATTCGTAAGCCACAGTCTGGTAGATGGGGACAGCGACAGCTTTAGTGGTCGGCTCAGTTTCGTAACCGCCGTGGATAGCCACCGTATCGCTTTTCATAATTCCCCGCCGTGTCGCGATCTCTACCCCTCAACAAAGCTATCCCCTTTTCGTTTTTTATCCGTCGCGCGCACAGCAAACAACTTAACGGTCGAAGATTAGAAGGAGTAACCTTAATCGCCCCGCATCGAATGGCTAAAATTTTGCACAATCGGAAAGCGAAAGATTTACTTTGTTGGGTCATTATTATTGGCGATGGTTCTCCTCGAAACCAAACGCACGAAACGCGAACCTGGCATCGGTGCGACGGCGCATCGCGACTGGCTGCGGGCGCTCGAAGCCACCGCGCCGATCGCGAAGGAGCCGAACCGCCTTCTGTTCGACATCATCGCGGGCGTGGCGAAGACGTCTCCGGATGCGCCGGCGCTCATCGGCTCCGATCAGAGCTTGACCTACGCGCAGCTCGCGGCGCGCGCCAACAGCTACGCTCGCTGGGCCATCGCTCAAGGCATTGCCAAGGGCGAAACCGTCTGTCTGATGATGCCGAACCGGCCGGAATATATGGCCATCTGGCTCGGACTTTCCACGGTCGGCGTGGTGGTAGCGCTGATTAACACGCAGCTTCGCGGCCCGTCGCTCGCTCATTGCATAGACGCCGTGACACCCAAGCATCTTATCGCTGCAGCCGCATTGTCCGAGGATTTGCAATCCCTCGCGCCAAGCCTGCAGACCCGGCCGACGATCTGGGTTCATGGCGGGGACGGTGCGTTCGAACGCATCGATCACGTGGTCGCCAGGCTCCCCGGCGAGGCGCTGAACCTTTGGGAACGGCGACCGGTAACAATCGCCGACCGCGCGCTCCTGATTTACACCTCCGGCACGACCGGCCTGCCCAAGGCGGCCAATGTCAGCCATCGGCGAGTGTTGCGCTGGAGCTTGTGGTTCGCCGGGCTCATGAATACCGGCCCGCTCGATCGCGTCTACAATTGCCTGCCGATGAACCACAGCGTCGGTGGGATTGTCGCCACGGGCGCGGCTTTGGTTCGCGGCGGTTCAGTACTGATCCGCGACAAATTTTCCGCGCACCAATTCTGGGACGATATCACCGACGGCGACTGCACCCTATTTCAATATATCGGCGAGCTTGCCCGCTATCTGGTGAATGCGCCAAGCCATCCACGCGAGCGCACGCATCGGCTGCGGCTCGCTTGCGGCAACGGACTTCGCGGCGACATCTGGGAGAAATTCCGGACGAGATTTGCGATTCCGCGCATCCTTGAATTTTACGCGTCCACCGAGGGCAATTTTTCGCTCTACAATGTCGAGGGTAAGATTGGCGCCGTTGGCCGCGTTCCGCCCTTTCTGCACCACAGCTTTCCCTTGGCGCTGGTGAAATTCGACGACGCGAGCAGTTTACCGATGCGCGATGAAGACGGGCATTGCCGCCGTTGCGCCACCCGCGAGACTGGCGAAGCCATCGGCCGGATTCACGATGCTTCCGCGCGTATCAGCAGCGAGTTCGAAGGCTACAGCAAAGCGGAGCAGTCCGAACAAAAAGTCTTGCGGGACGTATTCGAGCGCGGTGACGCCTGGTACCGCACCGGCGACCTCATGCGCGTTGACGAAAGCGGCTTCTATTATTTCGTCGACCGCATCGGCGATACGTTTCGCTGGAAAGGCGAAAATGTTTCCACCTCGGAAGTCGCCGCCGCCATCGGGGCATTTCCTGGCGTCAAAGAAGCCAATGTATACGGTGTGCGTGTGCCCGGGACGGACGGCGCCGCCGGCATGGCGGCGATCATTTGCGACGGCAATCCTGATTTAGCCGCGTTACGCGAGCATCTCGCCGCATGGCTGCCGCCCTACGCGCGCCCCTTATTTCTGCGTCTTCCTGACCGGCTCGAAGCGACCGCCACCTTCAAGCACACCAAAACCAGTTTGCAACGCGAAGGCTTTGACCCCGCAGCGACAAGCGACGCGATCTACTTCGACGATCCGGTGAAAAAGGCTTTTGTCCCTCTCGACGCCGCGCTTTTCGCCCGCATTGCCGCCGGGAAAGTACGGCTGTAACGCGGCTTCCTCGCCGGCGCCGATTAGATGTGCTCGGCGGCCTGGGCCGCAAAGAACGTATCAGCCTCGGCTTGCTTGGCGCTGGTCCTATTGAAAAACGCGTTAAGCAGCACCGCCGAAATCGAGGTCAGGATGATGCCATCGCCGAAGATCGGCTTTAGCGTGTCGGGGAAAACGTGGAAGAAAGTCGGCGCCACGATCGGAATAAGGCCGAAGCCGATGGAGATGGCCACCACAAGGACGCTGTTGCGCTGTTTGGCGTAATCGACCGTCGAGAGAATCTTGATGCCGGTCGCCGCCACCATGCCGAACATAATGAAGCCGGCGCCGCCGAGCACGCATTGCGGCACTGACGCGACAACGAACGCAAGCTTCGGAATGAGACCGAGCACGAGCATGATGACACCGCCGGCGACGCAGACCCAGCGGCTGTACACGCCGGTCACACCGACCAGACCGATATTCTGTGAGTACGAGACGTAGGGAAACGTGTTGAAGATGGCCCCGATGACGGTGCCGAGCGAATCCGCACGCAGGCCGCGCTTTATATCGTCGGCGTCGACCTTTCGCCCGGTCATGGCACCGAGCGCGAGGAACATGCCGGTCGCCTCGATAAAGACGATGGTGACCACGAGGCACATGGTAAGGCATGGGATCAGGTAGAACTGCGGCCAGCCGAATTGCAGCGGCAGGACCACGCGCACGATCGGCTCGTTGTCGATGCCGGTGAAATCCGTCCAGCCGAGCGCGATGGTTACGAGGTAGCCGACGGTAATGCCGAGCAACACCGCAACATTTTGCAGAAATCCGCGCGCGAACTTAATCACCAACAGGATGATGAGGAGCACCAATCCGGCGACCAACAAATAGCCGGCCGATCCGAAGTCCGCCTTCCCTGCCCCGCCACCCGCCCAATTGACGCCGACCCGCATCAGCACCACGCCGATCATCGTAATGATCGTGCCGGTGACCACCGCCGGAAAGAAGCGCAGCACGTATTTGACGAACGGCGCGACACACAGGCCGAAAATGCCGCCGACCAGAACCGCGCCGTAGATTCCGGTCAGTCCGACGCCCGGCATCGCCGCCATCGCCAGCATCGGCGAGATCGACACCGCGGTCACGCCCATGATGATGGGCAAACGGATGCCGAACGGACCGAAGCCGACCGTCTGGATCAATGTCGCTATTCCGCAAGCAAATAAGTCGGCGTTGATCAGGAGCGCGAGCTGATCCTTTGGGAGATGCAGCGCGCCGCCGATAATTAGCGGTACCGCAACCGCGTTGGCGTACATGACGAGCACGTGTTGCAGACCGAGCGCGCCGAGCTTCGGATAGGGCAATATCTGGTCAACCGGATGAACAGGCTCGCTCATGGGTATCCTCGCGCCGTAAATCGCCGCTGCGGCTAAGGATCCGGTATGCAATTCCCACGCCTAGAGCCGTGCGCTCATTCGGCGCCTAAAAGGCTCACCGATGCCCAATCAAGGAGCGACGATTGATGCCGAAGCGGTCAACCGGCGTGGCGAATGAGCGCGCAAATGGCGGCGCCGGAAAGGGCAAGCCAGGCGGCAATCAGGATAGTGCCGCCGGCCGGGGCGGCCATCGCGAAGAGGCGATGACCGGCGAAAACCCGAATCGCGATATCGCCGGAAAAAAGCGCAGCCCCAACGACCCAAGCGCCAAGAACCACGAGCATCAGCGGCCGCCAAAACAACGCCTGCTGCGTGAGCGCGGCGCCGCCGAGCACGGCAGCGGCGTGAAATAACAGCATGTAGGCCGCGCTTTCGACGCCGGCATTAGGGGCAGCATGCGCGCCAGCGGCGGCTAGGATGACGCCGCTCGCGCCCATCAGGCCGGCAGGTAGGACGAATATCGCTGGTGTCACCGTTGCAGCCCTCACTACGTCCGCATTGTAACTCATTTACAATGCCAGGCAGGTTCGCAATGTGCGAAGCGGAGCAATCATGCCCAAAGATAACGAACGGGGCCATTGCCGACCCGGAATCTTCATCATTGACGATCGGCGACAGCTAGTGGAGCGGATTTGACATTCGCTACCCACTCAGTCGCAAAGTCGCGAAGCGAATGTCGAATCCAAAGCTCCACTAGGATTTATATTTGCTAGTGGTCCTTTGATTCTAACATTCGCATGATAGCCAACCGAGAAGCGATGCGAATGTTAGAATCGGACCACTAGGCGGTCGCGCCGGCATCGACCGTGAGCACGGTGCCCGTGATGTTGCGAGCCTTCGGGCTCAGCAAGAATTCGACCGCATTGGCCACGTCCTCGACCTCTGCGAGCCGGCGCAAGGCGCTTCGCCGTGCAATACGTTGGCGCTGCTCATCAGCGAGCGCGTCGGTCATTTCGGTCGCCAAAAACCCTGGCGCCACGGCGTTCACGGTGATGCCCATCCGCCCGACCTCGCGCGCGAGCGAACGCGTGAATCCGAGCATGGACGCTTTCGTCGCCGCATAAGCCGACAATCCGCTGTAGCCGGTGAAGCCGATAATCGAGGCGATATTGACAATTCTTCCGGTGCCATCGGCCATCATGCCGCGCACGACGTATTTGGTGAGCACGAGCGGCGATAACGTATTGACGCGCACGAGCTGCTCGATTTTCGCGTTGTGCATCAGTGCCAGCGCGCCGTCGGTGCCGAGCGCAGCATTGTTGACTAAGCCGAAGAGCGGCCCGAATTCCTTGCGCAGTCCGCGCAGCAAAACGGGAATCTCATTAATCTTGCCCAAGTCAAAGGGCGTGAAGTGGAGCGCACCGGCTCCCTGCCCGCTCTCGATTTGCGCGATGGCGTCTGCGGTCTCTTTGTTTTTTTTTCGTGCGACCGCAATGACGCGGTATCCCGCGCCCGCGAGTTTGTGCGCGATGGCAAGGCCCAGTCCGCGGCTGCCGCCGGTCACAAGAATGTTGCGAGTCGTTTCCGGCATCGCCCCTAACCCTGCCGCCGGACGAGCTTGCCGGTGGCGGCGACGTCGAGCTTGGGCACAAAGCTGATCGACGCCGGGACTTTGTGCCGGGGCAGAGCGTCACTGCAGAATTTAAGGATATCGCTTTTGACCTCGATTTGCCGCTTGCTCTCGAGATCCTGGCCCGAGCTCAGCACGACGTCAGCGACCACAACCGACCCGGTGATGGGGCTTTGCCGCCCGCGCACAAGCGACATTCGCACGCGCGGGTGCCGGTTGATCACCGCTTCGACTTCTTCCGGATGAACCTTCATTCCGCCGATGTTGATGATGCCGCCCTTGCGGCCGGCGAAAAAACAACGGTCGCCGTCTTGCTCGACAATATCGCCGGTGTCGACAAAACCATCAGCGCCGGCAAGCGCCTGCGCGGTGTCGAGATAGGCTAAAGCGGTGCGAGGCGAACGGATGCGTAACGATCCGTCGACTATTTTCATTTCCACGCCATCCCGGGTGGCTGCAAAATAGTCGGCCGGAAACCCGGCGCGGCCATCGTTGACATCAAAGGCAACGCCGGCCTCTGTCGAGGCATAGGCATGACCGATCACGGCTTGTGGGAAGGTCGCGCGCA
Source organism: Xanthobacteraceae bacterium (assembly GCA_035601915.1). Classification (GTDB taxonomy): domain Bacteria; phylum Pseudomonadota; class Alphaproteobacteria; order Rhizobiales; family Xanthobacteraceae; genus BOG-931. Next base: position 13,577 of record DATNNI010000369.1, on the reverse strand, counting down.
AACCGTCGAGAATCGCCTGATCGGCGATCTCGCCCGATAGTCTGACATAACGCGGTGCGATCTTTTCGATCGCCGGGTTCATCAGCGCCCGGCGCCAGTGCGACGGCGTCCCGGATAAGTGGGTCACCCCGTGCTGCCCCAGCCGCGCGAGATGGTCGGCGACACTCTCCTCGGGGTTGGACAATACGAGCGAGGCGCCGCCAAGAAGCGCGCGAAGATAAATTTGCAGGCCGCCATAGCGCCGGATGTCGTAAAAAGTCCCCCACACGGTGGCGCCATCCGCGGGGCTTGCCGCCTGCAAAGGCGCCGTGAGGCTCGCAAGATTGTGCACGACCATTTTAGGAACCCCGGTCGTGCCTGAAGTCACCAAAACCCACTCGGTGCAAACGCGACTGGCCGGGTCTTCCGACGCGGGGATGATCGAAGACTCGCAACAGACCTGAACTGGAAGTCCGAGCGTCTTCAGCGGCGGCGATCCGTTGTCGACGACGGCGGCGTCGACCTGTGCAGCGGCGACGATCTCGGCCAGGTGGCCGAACTCAACGCCGGGCGGCAAAATCACCACGCGCCGTGCAACGCCATCGAGCTCGATGAGCGCGATCGCTGCGTTGATCTGATTCTCGGCCGCGACCAGGACGGAGCCTCCGGCAAGCGATGGAAACCCCGCACCAAGAATGGTGCCGCGATGAAGATCGGTCAGGCAGATGGACCTGTCGCGATCCCACAGCCACCTTTGACCGGGCGCCGCGGCTACGTGGTCCCGCAGCGCCGTTTCACTGCCGGCCATGCTCATAGACTTTGACGAAATCGCCGAGCGTAATCGGAAAAATCGCGTCCTCGGCGGCGGTGAAGGGGTCGATGCCGAGCGTATCCTCGAGCCGTGCCACGAGAACGGCAAAGCCGAGCGAGTCGAGGCCGCAATTTGCCAGCACAAGATCTTCCTTCAGCGGCGGCAAAATCTTGCCGTGCTCGCGGGCCACCTGCTCCATCTGCTGCATTATGGTTAACTTTACCGACATGCTGCGCCTACTGTTTGTTCATCCCGGCCCGGTATATTCGCGTAACACTTACGATCAAGTTCACGAAGCGGTCGTGGTCAACGCGAATGGTTTCTCCCGTTGCGGCATTGCGCTGTCGTCAGATTGAGGCGACCGATATCGAGGCGGTTGCGTCACTGCTGGCGCGCGGCTTTCCAGTCCACGACCGCGAGTTCTGGCTGAAGGCTTTTGCGCAACTGGCCCGCCACGAACCGCCCGCCGGCTTGCCGAAATATGGTTACCTTTTGGCGACGTGCGGCGAGGTTGTCGGCGCCCTCCTCCTGATTTGCTCGACAATACGAACAGGCGGCACGGCGATTGCCCGCTGCAACCTGTCGAGCTGGTATGTGGACCCCGAGTTTCGCGCCTACGCACCCATGCTGGTCGCGCGAGCCATCCGCCACAAAGACGTGACCTACACGAATGTTTCGCCGGCTCCGCACACGAGGCCAATCATCGAGGCGCAGGGCTTTTCGCGTTACAGCGATGGCGTCTTCGTCGCGATCACCGCGTTGAACGGCCTCTTCGGCGGGCGCAAGGCCGAAGTGATCGACGCGGTCGAACGGCCCGACATTCCATGCGATCCTTTCGACCGCGAGGTGCTGCTGCAGCACGCCGCGCTTGGCTGCGACAGCGTGTGGTGCGTCGGGGCGGCGCAAGCGTCGCCATTTGTATTCCGCCCGCGCTTGGTCAAAGGCCGCATCCCCTGCGCGCAGCTGATCTACTGTCGCGACGTCGCAGACTTTGTTCGTTTTGCCGCACCGATCGGGCGGTTCCTCGCCCGGCGCGGCAAGTTTTTCGTGGTAATAGACGCAAACGGCCCCATACCTGGACTGGTGGGTTGGTTTCAGCGCGGCAAGATGCCCAAATACTACAAGGGGCCGCAGCGCCCGCGTCTTGGAGATCTGGCGTACACCGAGTACGCCCTGCTCGGAGTCTAAATCCGCAGCTCTTCGCGCACCGCCGCGGGCCAGCTTTCGATCTCTGCTCCGTGGGCCGTAAACAGCGCCAGCGCCAGGCGATCCATGCCGAAGGCGACGCATCCGGTGTTGACCACCTGCCCGGCGTTATCGCGCAAGTTCCAGGCCGTACCGAAATGGTCGCGGTGATTGTTGAAGCTCATACAGGCGGTCGGCTCCTCGACCGAACGCACCGGCACCAATAGTTCAAACTTCAACGCCTGCTCGATTTGGCTCAGCGCCATCAGCTTGCCGCCGCGGCCGAAAAACGCGTCACTGGCCTGAGCGATCTGGTAGTCGAGGCCGAGCCGCTCCGCAAAGCCCGGCGCCCAAGCGAGCCAGCGGCGGCGAAACTCGTCGATCTGCTGTGGCGTACCGGCGCGAACGAACTCGCGCATGCGAAACGACTGCAACCGGTCCAGGTCTTTGGACGGTTCGCGCCGGAAACAATCGCCGGCGACATCGAAATTCAACCCCTCGGCCGGCACGTCACCGCGGCTCGCGGCCAGCGGGTAGACCGGATAGCAGGCCGCGGGACTGAGCACGAGATCGGCCGCGGACAAAGCCGGCGTCCAGTCTTGATCCGCTTCGAAGCGATCGACCGCAGCCCGAACTTCGCTTTCCTTTCCCGGAAGACAGCAGACGCAGCCGAGAAAATGCGGAAAGCTCTTCAGATAGCCAGATTTCTCCACTTGCCGGCGGCTCATCACCGGTGGAAAGCGCAAGACCTCGGTTCCCGGCTCCCTATTGCGGGAGATCAGAGCGCTCAACGCGTCAACGACAGTCTCGAAAGCCGCCGTGCGCGTGTAGATGCCGTCGATGCCGGTCGGCAGCAACAATTTCTCGGCAAGGGCATCGAGCGAGCGGAACGACGGCTTGGGAGCCTTGAACGCGATATTCATTTACACGCCTCACGTTTTTCTGTTGCGGACTTTTTTGCCGCATTTACCCGCGCAGACTGGTCGGGACTCCATTTAACAGCGATGCATCGGCCAAATTGGCGAGGATGCGGTCATTGTTGATCATGATCGGCGACGACAAAACATCGCGCAGATGGCGGCCGAGGCTGAACTCGCTGTCGTTGCGATAACCGGAAAGTCCGCAGGCCTGCATCGCGCTCATCACCGTCGAAACGGCAAGTTCGGACGCCCTGACTTTGTGCAGATTCATGCTGGTCTGATAGTCGAGCGCCTCGAGCGCCGAGCCGTCATCCGCGATCGCCTCAAACCGCTGCAGCGCCGCGGCAATAAGCGAACGAAGCGTCTGCAGTGAGGCGCTTGCCCGGGTCAAATGCGCCGCGCCAGGCGGCAGCACGCCGTCGGCGCGATGCCGCGCCTTGCGGACAAAGCCACGCGCGCGCTCGACCGAAGCCGCCGCAATTCCCGCCCAGGAGCTGCTCCACATCAGATGCGCCACCGGCATCATGGTGCGGGCGTGTATCTCGCTATATGTAACCGGCAACACCTGCTCCCCTGCTCCCGAGGCCACAAGCTGGAAGCCCGCGCTACACGTGCCGCGCATGCCGAGCGCGTCCCATCCGACCTGCCGCTGAAGCGTGTAGTCCTGCTTCAGAAAGACGACCAAGACTTGATCCGCGCTGGTGGCGTCGTTTGCGCGCCGCGCCGTCGTTACAATTCCGTCCGCCGCTTCGCCGTAAGAAATCACGGTAGCGTTTCGCTCGAGCGTGATCCGCGAGTCGTGGCGCTCGACCGCGGCCGCGCTGTTGCGGATATCGCCGCCGCGGTCACCCTCGGTGGTCGATGACGCGAGCAACATCTGTTCTCCGCAGATGCGCCGCATTAGCAGTTGATGCCAGGCACTGCCGCGGCCATGCCGGCTGATGCAAGCCACCTTGGTCTGGTGCATGGCGTAGATCATGGCCGTCGAGGAGCAGGCCCGGCCCAGCGCGTAACAAATATCGGCCACATCGGCGACCGAGACGCCCTCGCCGCCGAATTCGCGCGGCACCGCCACCCCGAGCAGGCGGGCGTCGCGAAGCGCGGTGATCGCTTCTTGCGGCAAGCGCGACTCGCGATCGACGACTGCTGCATGCATGGCGGCAACGCGCGCCACTTTTTCGACGCGCGACGCCAGGCTTTCGGTATTGGTGTTAACCTGGCCACCCGTAACCAGGAGCCCGCGCGCCGGTCCGCGTGAGATTGCGACGCCTTGCAATGCTGCGGTTCGAATGGTCGTGGATGCGCTCATGGGCACCTCTATTGCCGTTCGGCTTTTGCGGCTTTGGCAGCCTCAGACGTAGCGCAAAATTTTGACTTTTCGGCGGATAATGCGCGCAATTGTCTCTGTTCTTTCTCATAAAGGTTACCAATTGAAAGCAATTCATCTGTAAATTCGCGCGCAGGATTTTTTCGCGGTGTCTGAGCTGCGATGTGTTTGGAGAGTATTAACCGTGCCCGATTGCTCCGATGCCGAGTTGACCGATCGCGTGGCGTTGCTGGTGCGCAAAGTCACGGAAAAGCGCGCGATCGCGCGGCCGGTTGGAACCGATGACGATCTGCGCGCCTGCGGCCTTTCGTCACTCGATCTCGTCAATCTCATGCTCTCGGTCGAGTCGGATTTCTCGCTCAATATCCCGGAGCGGGACATGACGCCTGCGAACTTCCGCTCGATCGCAACGATCGTCGACCTGGTCCGCAGCTGCCAGCATTCCGCTGTCGCCGGCTAGCGCCGGCGCAGTCAGCACAAAGCCGATTAATCGCGTCGCGCGGCGCTTTGTCCGGGAACGCGCGCCTATTCGGTCGGACCGTTTCTTAGAAACGCTTCGAGCGCGGCCGCATCTTCTTTATTGGCGGCAAAGTCTTCGGCCATGCGCGCGTAGAAACGCGCCGCCGCTTCATAAAGCTCGTGTGCGGGGGAGCCGTCGCCGACAAAGCCGGCGATTTCTTCCATTTCGGCTACCCAGCGATATGCCTTGGCCGGCATCATCGGCAGTTGCTGTTTGAATTGTTTGAGCGCCGCGTTTTGGCTTAAGGCAAGCTCCTCATAGAGCGCGTCGGCAGAGCCGGCCCGCATTGCCGCCAGCATCATCCCCGCCCCAACCGCCTGGGTGCCCTTGGTGATCCCGGCATAGGACATCTTCAGCGCCGACGCAGCGTTCGGCGGCCCTTCCAGCACGCGAATGTCGAGACCGTATTGTCGCAAGTTGGCAAACTTCGCCGCGGCGGGGCCTGAAGCATAAAAGCGCGGGCCGGCGACAGTGACCTCGCCGCCCGCTAACTGCGAAGGCGAAAGGCGTGGCGGCGGCGGCCCGATAATGCCGCAGTCGACGAACGAGCATCCCGTCGGCGCGATCACCGCAGCCACCCGGCCGACAGTCGCCGGATTGATGGCGTTGCAATCGACATAAATCGGCTTCGCATTGCTCGCCTTGAGCGCCGGCGCGAAACGTTCGGCCAACGACAACGCGTCGCCGGGCGGCACGATCGATAGGAGGAAATCCGCGGCAGCGATTTCGGAATCGTTCGCCGCGACCATGTGAGCTTCCTTGGCCCGGTCCGCCGTCGATCCGCCGCGGCCGGCGAGCGACGTCAATACTTTGATCCCGTGGTCGGCAAGCCTTCTGCCGACTGCAGCACCCATCATTCCAGCGGCAATCACTGCGACCACGGTCATCACGGCCTCGATTCAAAACAGCGCGATGCAGGGCACCGAGCCGGCAAGGGGCTAACGGTCATGCCTCAGGTGACGGACCACACCACCCGGGCAAATAACCTGCGTCCTGACTTTTCGCCAGTTCCAGCGCCGTTTCGATTGCGTGATCGAAGTCATGGTCGAGAAGTTTTCGCTTGAGGCGGCGGCGCAAAAAATCGGCCCAGAGAAATTCACTGAATGGCGTCGTATCCTTAGCGAAGCCGCCGGCTCGGCGCAGCTCGCCCGCCAACGACCGGAACGGATCGTCGATCAGATCGGCAACGCTTTTTGGAATATCGCGATAGGGCCGCCGCACCCCTTCGGCGTCGTAGGGATGCATCCAGTTGCGGTTGTCCATCACCGTCCAAAACGCGTCACGATCCAGTCCGCTCAGATTGTTGCCAACGACGATCGCCACCTCTTTGACCCCCTCCTCATGCAGGGCGCGGGCAAGGTGATGATGATCAACCACGTAAGGCCGCTGCTTCGGACCCAAGACCACCGGAATGATATGCTTACCGAGAAACTTCTGATCTTTCTTGGCGCCGAGCTCGCGCCAGCGTTTCCTTTTGTTTAGGACCTCGCGCATGCCAACGGTAATTTGCGTGGGCCTCAGATCAGCGATGGCAACGGCCGCTATCAGCGGTTCGCGGACTATGGTCATATCAGCCGTCCACTCACTCTGGTGTCCCGATTCCGAAGTTCGCACGACCAGGCGGCAATCCCATGTGCAAACTTCGGAATCAAAGGGACACTAGCAAACTCATCAAGCTAGTGTGGCTTTGGTTCAGAAGTCGCATGAAAAATTGCGGGGCAAAGATAATGCGGACTTCTGAACCCCCACACTAGACGGGCGTTTTTTGGTACGACAGGGAGCGGTCCGGCACAAGAAGGCGTGGCGCGCGACGGACGCGTACTCAGATCAGAACCGGCGTGACGGCAGTGAAGCATAAAATTGAGCGGACCATGCGAGCCGTGAGCAAGTTCCGGCGAACGAACTTGGTTGTTGCGGTTCTCGCCACCGCCGTCCTTGTCTTAGGCGCGCAGCCAGCGCGCGGCGTTGAGGACGGGCCACCGGCGGGAAAGGGTAATGTCTGCGAGCCGGCCAGCTTTCGCGTCGTGCTGGACGTCGGTCACACCGCGCGAGTTCCTGGGGCCGACAGCGCTCGCGGAGTGCCGGAATACACCTTCAATCTTCAACTTGCCGACACCATCAAACAGGCCCTGGTCGCCGCAGGCTTTAGTAAAACCGTCCGGCTGATCACGGCGACGGCTCCCTGGCACGGTTTATTCGAGCGGGCTGCGCGCGCCAACGAGCTGCGCGCCGATCTCTTCATCGCCGTTCACCACGATTCGGTGCCGGATAATCTGATCGAGAAGTGGGAATACGACGGAGAGAAACACCAGTTCAGTGACCGCTTTCGCGGCTACTCCATCTTCATCTCTGATGCTAACGCCGATCGCAAAGGCAGCCTGGCGTTTGCCCACCTCTTGGGACGCGAACTGCAAGCCCGCAGCATGCATTATACGCCGCATTACACTCTGCCGCTCATGGGCAGGCATCGTCGTCAACTCGTCGACGCCGACGCGGGCGTCTATCGATACGACGAGTTGGTCGTGCTTCGCAACACGCTAATGCCCGCCGTGCTGCTGGAAGCCGGATCAATCGTCAATCGGAAGGAGGAGCTGGAACTCGCAACCCCGGAACGGCGCGCACTAATAAGCGCCGCGATCGTGGCCGCCGTAGAGGAGTTTTGCGCAGCGCGGGCAGAGACAAAACCTGGTCAGCCGCCGGCGCCGGGGGCAGTTTCAAAGCCCACCCGCCCGCGGCCGGCCGCCCTCTCACATTAGGAGGAACTGCGCACAATCACCCTCGTGACTGCTTGGCCATTAGCGGCTAGAAACAGGGCCGCTCGACGAGCGGCAGTTCCGATGGCGCGCTAAAGTTCATTCCAGGCATGGACCAACGTACCAACGACGAACGTCGGCAGGACGCCACGCCGGGCCGGGAGGCGAGACCGACCATAGGGCCGGCGGGCAAGCCGCAAGCCGTGGTCGAGCGGCCGCGACGACGGCGCCGCATGGTGTTGGTCATTACCGCGTCGATCATCGCCGTCATTATTGGCGCCGTGACCTGGTGGTTCAACACAAGCGGATATGAAACGACCGACGATGCATTTATCGACGCGCGCACCGTCTCGATCAGCTCGCAGATCAACGCCGCCATCGTCGACGTCCCGGTGACGGACAATCAATTGGTCGAACCGGGCGCGGTCCTGGTGCGGCTCGATGACCGCGACTACACAGCGCAGTTCAATCAAGCCGCCGCGCAAGTGGATCAAGCCAAAGCCAATCTGATCACTGTCGATGCCCAAGTTGCGGCCCAGCAAGCGCGCATCGACCAGGCCGCAAAGCAGGCAGCTGAGTCGCAGGCCGCGCTTGCATTCGCCGAGCAGCAAGAACAGCGCTACACCGCGCTTGTTAAACAAGGCGCCGTTACTCAGGAGCAGGCGCAACAATATGCGGCGGGTCTCCTGCAAGCCCGCGCCAATTACGCCGGCGCCCAATCCAACGCGATCGCGACCGAGAAACAGCTTCCCGTCCTGCAGGCACAGCGCCTGCAGGCGCAAGCGCAATGGGAGCAAGTGACCGCAGCCAAGGATCAAGCGTCCGCCAATTTGTCGCGCACGCTCATTACCGCGCCGGTCGGCGGACGCGTGGCGCGGCTCACCGCAACCAAGGGGAATTATGCCGCAGCGGGTCAGGCGTTACTGATGTTCGTGCCGCGGGATGTGTGGGTGACGGCGAACTTTAAGGAAACCCAATTGCGCACGGTCCGGCCCGGCGATCCGGTCGATATCAGGATCGACGCATTTCCCGACCGTATATTCAAAGGCCACGTCGATAGCATCCAGCCCGGTAGCGGCACCGCCTTCAGCCTTCTCCCCGCCGAGAATGCGACCGGCAACTTCGTCAAGATCGTGCAGCGAGTCCCGGTAAAAATCGTGTTCGATCAACCGCCCGACATACTGCTCGGACCGGGGATGTCGGTCGTGCCCACGGTCAAGACGCAATGAGCACCGGGGGCCGGTCCTCCGGGCCTGAAAGCCGTTCGGCGGCCGGTGACCGCAGCCCCTATCTCATCGCTCTGGTCGTTTCGATCGCGACCTTCATGGTCGTGCTGGATACCGCCATCGCCAATGTAGCGCTGCGCTATATCGCCGGCAGCCTCGCCATCAGTGTCGACGAAAGCACCTGGGTGGTGACGACCTATCTCATCGCTAACGCGGTGGTGCTGCCCGTAAGCGGGTGGTTGTCGAATGTGATCGGGCGCAAGCGCTTCTACATGATCTGCGTCGCGATATTCACAGTCGCTTCATTGCTCTGCGGCCTCGCTTCAAGTCTCAACACTTTGATCCTGTTTCGCATCCTGCAAGGACTCGGCGGCGGCGGCATGCCCACCAGCGAACAGGCGATGCTCACGGATACGTTCCCGCCGGCGAAGCGGCCGCAGGCTTTCGCGATTTACGGCATCGCCGTCATTGTGGCGCCGACCGTCGGTCCGACTATTGGCGGATGGCTGACCGACAATTACTCCTGGCACTGGATCTTCTTCATCAACGTGCCGTTCGGCATTCTCTCGCTGATCCTTGTGCAATGGCTTGTGGTCGAGCCGGACGTGCTCGAGCGCGAACGCCGCGAGCGTTTGGCCGGCGGACTAAAGGTGGATTGGATCGGGTTTGCGCTGATCGCGCTGACATTCGGTAGCCTCGAGATCGTGCTTGACCGCGGTCAGATCGACGATTGGTTTTCGTCTGCGACGATCGTTACTTTCGCCACCATCGCCGCCTGTTCGTTCATCTTCTTCATTCCGTGGGAACTCACCCGCGACGATCCCATTGTGGACATTCGGCTGCTGTTCCGGCGCCAGTTCGCCATGGCGTTTATCGTCATGCTGGCGGTGGGCGCGCTCCTGTTCGGCTCAAACCAGGTCACGCCGCAGCTGATGCAGACGAACTTCCCCTACACGGCGATGCTCTCCGGCCTGGCGATGATGCCGGGTGGACTGACGATGCTGCTGCTAATGCCGATTGCCGGCCAGATCATTCCGCACATGCAGCCGAAATACTGGCTGGCGCTCGGGCTGGCGCTTGTTGCATTCGGGATGTGGGTGTCGACCTCGCTCGTACCCGACGCGAGCTTCACCTATTTCGCGTCGATCCGTGTGTTGCAGACGCTCGGCATGCCGTTCATGTTTATTCCGATCAATTCCATCGCTTATGCCGAGCTCCCGCCGCAGAAAACCAACGAAGGCTCCGCTCTTATTAACGTGGCGCGCAATCTCGGCGGCAGTGTCGGCGTTTCGCTTGCCGCTACCGAACTGGCGCGGCGATCGCAATTTCATCAATCCCGGCTCACCGAGAACATGTCTCCCGATTCGCCCGCCTACCAATCCGCTGTTCATAACCTCACGCAATATTTCGGACAGAGCGGACCGCCGGCGACCGCACGAGGCCACGCGATCGGCTACATCGCTCAACTGATCGACGGCCAGGCGGCGCTCATGGCGTATATCGACATCTTTTTCAGCTGGGCGATTTTCGCCGGGGTGCTTGTGCCGATCACGCTCCTGCTCATCAGGCGCGTCAATCCTGCGGCGGCGCGGGCCTCGGCGGGGCATTGAGGCCGGCGGTACCGTCGCGTTGATTACGCGACTTTTTTACAAGCCGCCGCTTCGGTGGAAGAAACATTATCGATGAATGTGCTTTTGCGACAAATGTTCAGCATCTCTCGCCGGGCCGGGGCCTTAATTGCGACATGCTGCTGCGGCTCAATGCGTGTGTGCAGCACGCGCGGCACCATTCTTGCTTGAGTTCGTTAGCGAAGGGGTAGCGGGGGGTAACCGACGACCCCGGACGACGATGCCGGGGGAGAAAGGAGAGTCGCCAATGTGTGACTTTAGCCTTCAGAGCGTGCAATCGCGACCTGCAAAAGTTGGTGACAAGCTGGTAACGCGTGATTTCGGCACCGGAACGCGCGGGTTTGCCGATGCCGAGGATCTCGGAACGGCGGTCTGCTTGCTGCCGGGAACGGAGCTCGCCTTTGCCGGCGAGGTCGCTTGCCTGCCAGCCGGGCTCCTTGGCTGGAAAACCAAAACGATCAATCACGCGACCGCCATCTTCCGCCAAGTCAACAAGGACAAGTTGGCGGCACACCACGATGCGCTCGAATTTCCTGATGGACGCATCGTGCTGTTGACACTGTTGTGCGAAGGCCAGGCGGCGAGCGTGTTGCAACTGCCGGCGCAGCCCAAAACCGAAGCCGAAGCCCGCGAACAAGAGAGAGTTGGCTTCCTCGGTTGAAAATCCGCGGCGGCTGCGAGTGATCAGACTTAAACCGGCCGCCTCAGGCGGCCGGTGTTTTTGCGCGGCCGATGGGCTAGCCTCCAACGCTAGCTGATAGCGCTAGCATCCAAAAGTTGCGGGCCGGCCGCCTTGAATGAAAATCTCGTTGATCGCGAATCCGATGCTGGGGCCGGGCCGCCAGGGCAACCTGGCGGCAAATCGCTTTTCTGGGCTGCTTTCCCTTCCATTATGCTGCCCATGTTTCTCGCCGTGGCCGATCAAACCATTGTCGCCACGGCCCTCCCCGCCATGGCATCGACCCTCGGGGAGGTGGAGCGGGTGTCCTGGGTTGTCGTCTCGTATTTGATTGCCAACACCATCGCGGCGCCGGTCTATGGGCGCCTCGGCGATTCCTACGGGCGCCGGCGCATGATCCTCGCTGCGCTTGCCATCTTCATCATCGGGTCGCTGCTCTGCGCGCTGGCGCCAAATATTGAAATTCTCACCGCGACGCGCGTGCTGCAAGGATTGGGCGGCGGCGGCTTGATGACCTTGTCGCAAGCGCTGGTCGGCGAAATCGTTCCGCCGCGCGAGCGCGGCCGCTATCAGGGATACTTGGCGGGGGTTTCAGTCGCCTCCAGCACATTCGGACCGGTCGCAGGCGGCTACCTCACGCAAGCGTTCGGATGGCGATCGATTTTCCTTATCAATTTACCCCTCGGCCTCATTGCAGTCGTCCTCGTATTGCGGCTCAAGGCGCAGCCGACCGACCGCCGGCGAACGACTTTCGACGCCCCCGGTCTGGTGCTGTTCACGATGTTCGTTTCTCCCCTCATTCTGGCTCTGGAACAGGCCCAGCGCATGGACGCGCAGACCCTACCCCTTGTCTTTGGGCTTTTGTTGCTGGGCGGGCTGGCCCTTCTGGGCTTGATTTGGCAGGAGAGACATTCGAGTTCGCCGCTCATTCCGCCGGCTTTGTTCAGAGAGCCTTCGGTGTGGCGGAGCGACGGCTTGGCCGCTTGCCACGGCGCCGCGCTGGTCTCGTTGATCACATTTCTGCCGATTTACCTGCGCGCGGTGCGCGGCGCCTCTCCGGCCGAGACCGGCCTATTGTTGCTTCCGCTGATGTTTGGCATTGGCATCGGTTCGCTGGTCACCGGTCAATTGGTCACGCGAACCGGGCGCACTGCGGTTTTTCCTTCGTACGGATACGTCGCGGCGACCGCATCGCTGCTCTTTCTCGCTTTTTACGTACCGCGCCTGACGCTCGGCCAACTTCCCTGGGTCTTCGGCGGTATGGCGATCTTCATGGGCACTGTCATGGGCGTCGTCCAGGTCACCGTGCAAGCCATCGCCGGCCAGCGCATGCTCGGCACCGGGGCCGCAATGGTGCAATTTTCCCGCTCGGTTGGCGCGGCATTCGGCACTGCCGCGGTTGCAGCAGTGTTATTTTCCGTTCTTGCCGCCGGCGATCGGGAGACCGCCGGCCTGTTCGGAACGCTGATCGATCAAGGGCCGAATGCGATTGCCGCTCTGCCGGCTGCGCGCCAAGCCGTCGTCCAAGGTGAGATCGCCGGAGCGTTCCGCGCCGCTTTTGTGACCATCTCGGTATTCACTGCCATCGGCGCTTGGCTTGCGTGGTCGATGCCGTTGCGCCGGGTTTAGATCGCCGGCGGCTTTACCGCTTGAATAGAACACGTCCCCTCATCCGAAGCCAACGCCTCACGCCGGCGGTCGGTGCGCCAACCAGCGGCCGGCCTCGGCGGCCGCGAACAATTCCGCGAGCGCGGCGTTAACGGCAGTCGGCTCCTCGCTGGTGATGGTGTGACCGGAACGCGGGATCACCAACAGCCCTGCGGTGTGCACCGTGCGCTTGAGAAACAGACTTCCCTCGAGACAGGTGTCGTCTTCATCGCCCACAATAATGAGAAGAGGAACGGCAAATCTTCGTAACACCGCTTCCATGTCAAAGAGCGTCGGCCGGCGCGCTTGCACCATCGACATCGTCAGAGAGTGGCCCTGCGCTGAATGCTCGCTGAGCATCCGGGCGAATTCGGCAAAACCGCGCGGGTCTTTGTATTTGTAGCTCAACCGACCCGGACCCTCAGCATAGACCGCGGCCGCCTCCACCATGCCTTTCTCGGTGAACATTAGCGCAGTCGACGCCGCAAATCTGCGCATGGCCTCGCGTGCCTCAGGATCGGATAGCGAACCCCAACCGCAGCCGGCGGCTGTCACGGAGATGCAGCGTCGAGGATGTAAGATACCGACATGAAGCGCCGTATAGGCTCCCATTGAGTGACCAACAATGTGAGCTTTGTCGACGCCGAGCGCATCCATGACTGCTACGACATCGTCGCAGGCTATGTCCTGACCGTAGCGAGCTGGATCTTCCGGCACGTCCGAAGGCGGATAGCCGCGCGCCGAAAATGTAATGCAGCGATGCGAACGCGAGAAATACCGCATCTGCGGTTCCCACGTGCGATGGTCGCCGGCGAATTCGTGGACAAAGATGATCGGAGTGCCGGCACCGGCCTCTTCGCTATGGAGCTTGGTGCCGTCGGGTGTGGTGATCTTCGTCATCG
>DATNNI010000368.1:0-5133 GCA_035601915.1 Xanthobacteraceae bacterium | reverse complement strand
GAACGTTCCGCTCGACTTTCATTACGGCGACTCGGCCGCGGTCGAGGCCGCTTTCGCCAAGGCCGCGCACGTCACCCGCATGGACCTCGTCAACAGCCGCGTCGTCGTCAACGCCATGGAGCCGCGCGCCGCAGTCGCCGCCTACGAGGGCAACCGCTTTACGTTTTACGTCTGCTCCCAGGGCGTCACCGGCATGCGCGCCAACATCGCCGAGGCGATGGGTGTCGACGCCAAAGCCGTCCAAATTCTCTCCGGACAAGTCGGCGGCTCGTTCGGGATGAAGGGTGGCGTGTTTCCCGAATATGTCTGCATCCTGCACGGCGCGCGCGCACTAAGCCGCCCGGTGAAATGGACCGACGAACGCTCGGGCAGCTTTTTCTCCGACCATCATGGCCGCGATCACAATGTCAGCGCCGAACTCGCGCTCGACAAGGACGGTAAGTTCCTCGCCGTCCGGCTCAAGTGCATCGCCGACATGGGCGCATTTCTTTCGCCGATGGGACCGTTCCCCGGGACCGTCAATATCGTGAAAAACGTTCAAAGCATGTACCGCACGCCGCTGATCGAAGTCGCTTCGCGGTGCGTCTTCACCAATACTTCGCAGACCGGTCCCTATCGCGGCGCCGGCCGGCCCGAAGGCAATTATTTTATGGAGCGCCTGATCGACACCGCCGCCACCGAGATGGGGATCGACCGGCTGGCGTTGCGCAAGCGCAATCAGATCAAGCCGAAGGATCTGCCCTACAAGACTGCCTCGGACGTGACTTACGACAGCGGCGACTTCGCCGCGCTGACCAAGCAAGCGCTCGAACTCGCCGACATCAAAGGTTTTGCCGCGCGCAAGCGCGAAAGCCGCAAGCGCGGCAAGCTCCGCGGGCTTGGCGTTGGCAATTTTCTGGAAGTCACCGCGCCGCCGTCCAAAGAACTGGCGCAGATCGAGTTCAACGCCGACGGCACCGTGACACTGATTACCGGCACGTTCGATTTCGGCATGGGCCACGCCACGCCGTTTGCCCAAGTCTTGAGCGAAAAACTCGGCGTGCCATTCGACAAGATCAAGCTCGTCCAGGGCGACAGCGATCGTCTGGTCATGGGCGGCGGCAGCGGCGGCTCGAAGTCGCTCATTCATTCCGGCACGGCGATTGTCGAAGCCTCGGCCAAGATCATCGAGAAAGGCAAGGAGGCCGCAAGCCACGTGCTCGAAGCCGCCGCCGCCGATATCGAATTTCAGAAAGGCCGATTTGTGATTGCCGGCACCGACCGCGCCATCTCGATCATGGAGCTGGCGCAAACACTGCGCAACGGCGGCGCCGCGCTGCCGCCGGGTGCACCACAATCGCTCGACGTCACCCACATCAGCGACGGACCGGGAGCGCCGACGTTCCCCAATGGCTGTCACGTCGCCGAAGTGGAAGTCGATTCCGACACCGGCATCGTCGAGGTCGTCAAATACGCCTGCGTCAACGACTTCGGCGTTGTCGTCAATCCGCTGGTGGTCGCCGGCCAGCTCCACGGCGGGGTCGTGCAAGGCATCGGCCAAGCGCTCATGGAAATGACGGTTTATGACGACGACGGCCAATTGCTGACCGGCTCGTTCCTGGACTACGCCATGCCGCGTGCGATGGACGCGCCGCCCTTCGTATTGGCCGATCATCCGGTGCCGGCGACGACCAATCCGCTCGGGGTCAAGGGCTGCGGCGAAGCCGGTTGCGCCGGCGCGCTCACCTCGGTCATGAACGCCGTCATGAACGCGCTCGCCGAGCGCGGCGTGCGTCACGTCGACATGCCGTTGACGCCGTTCCGGATCTGGCAAGCGCTGCACAACGCCAACGGAACCGGCGCAGAGAACGCCAAAGAATGACGCAGGCGATTTCCGTTCCGGCGCAACGCTATGGCGAAATGCGCGTTGTCGCCCCGATTTGCGCGGCGCATTTTCTAAGCCACTACTACATGATCATCCTGGCGCCGCTATTCGCGTTCATCCGCGCGGATTATGGCGTGAGCTATACCGATCTGGCGCTGGCGCTCACCGCCTTCAACCTGGTTTCGGCCGTGCTACAAACTCCAGTCGGATTTCTGGTCGATCGGATCGGCGCGCGAACGGTACTGGTCGCCGGTGTCGCGCTCGGCGCCGTCGCTTTCGCCGTTGCCGGACTTGTCCACTCATTCGCGGTGTTCATCGCGATGTTTGCGGTGGCTGGCGTCGCCAACACTGCGTACCACCCCGCCGATTACTCGCTGTTGTCGCATCACGGTTCGCCGGCGCGGGTCGGCCAGATTTTTTCTTTCCATACCTTTGCGGGAATCATGGGCGGCGCGGTGGCGCCGGCCACACTGTTGGCGATGCACAGCTTCTTCGGCTGGCGCGGCGCGTTTATCGGCGCCGCAATTCTCGGCCTGGTGGTGCTCGCGTTCCTGGTCGCTCAATGGCCCGCGCTGGCCGACCATACGGCGGCAAAAAAGCGCCGCGGAGCGCCGGCCAATGCCGATGGCGGCACGGCCGCCCAGCATGCCGACGGTTGGCGGCTTCTGTTCTCGACGCCCATCCTTCTCAGCCTTTGTTTCTTCATTCTGCTTTCGCTGATGGGGGGCTTGAGCAACTTTCTGGTCGTGGCGCTGGCGGCGCTTTACGGCACCCCCGGCACGCTCGCGAACGTGTCACTGACCGGAGCGTTATTGTTCAGCGCGCTCGGCGTCCTTGCCGGCGGCATGCTTGCCGCACGCACCACCCGCCACGCCACGGTCGCCGCGCTCGGCTTAGCGCTCGCCGGCGTCGTGACCGCGCTGGTCGGCGTGATCAATTTTTCCTCCATTATGCTCGTCCTGATGATGTCGCTCTCGGGCCTGTTCGGCGGTATCGCCAGCCCGTCACGCGACATGCTGGTACGCGCGGCGACGCCGGCCGGCGCATTCGGCCGCGTGTTCGGCTTCGTGTCCTCGGGATTCAACATCGGCTCCATGATCGCGCCGACGATTTACGGCATGATGCTCGATCACGGTTCGCCGCGCTCGGTCTTTTTGTTCTCGGCCGCGTGCAGCATCGTTTGCATCGCGACGGTGTTGTTCGGGTTCGGCAGGCGGCGGCAAGAGTCTTTGCGGTAGCGGGGGCGATCAGCCGTTGGGCGATCGCCTTGTCCGAAGCGTCGCCCCCAATATCTCCTAGTCTCGAAACGCCCGCCGCCACGGCCGGATGCTGTCCGAATGAGGACAAGCGGAGTTTGACGGCGAGGTTGAACGCGATGATCGTTGCCACGCTGTCATCACCGGATCAGAACATCGTGTTGTTGTTCGCAGCCGTCTCCGGGATCGGCTGGATGACATCCCAGTGCTCTACCACCTTGCCGTTTTCCGACCGGTAAATGTCAACGACGGCTTCGCCGCGCGGACTGTCCGACAACCCGTGCCATTGGCTGTGGAGGATGACGTAATCCCCGTCCGCGAAGACGCGCTTGATCTCGCCATGCGCGTTCGAACGATTGGCCTTGAGCAGAGCGACGAACTTGCGGAGCCCATCCATGCCGTCGCCGATGAGCGGATTGTGCTGGCGATAGGGGGCTCCGCCATAGAGGCGGAACGCGTTCTCAACGTCGCCCTGAAAGACCGCCTGCTTGTGGAAAGCCACTGTGTTGGCCTTGTTCGTCTCGGACATGGTCCTTCCTTTCAAGGTGGACTGAACCGACATTCCCCGGATCACGTCCGGCTCGGTCCGAAATCTGCTGTTCCTTTGAATTTGGGACAACCGGAAAAACAAATTGCGACGAAGGGCTCGGAATGAGGACACCACCCACAGCCGGTGGCGCTTTTTTAATAATGACGCTATACCGAGGCCCGAGAAGTTTTGGCGAATACCAAAAGCACAAATGCCTCAAGCTTTTGGGGAATAGTTCAACGGTAGAACATCGGACTCTGACTCCGAGAATCTAGGTTCGAATCCTAGTTCCCCAGCCAATTGATTGGCGCTGCCCCAATTATTTTTTCCGCCGCAAAGGATTGCCGCCATTCGGCCCGCGAATTTTTTGGCGTGGCACAATAATGCACTCGAATTGCCCGATTTGCGCCCATCCCGGCAGTTTCAATACGTCAGTAGTTGCGTTGGAGGGGCATAGTGAAAATCTCGCGTTCGGCCGCATGCCTTACGGTTGTTGCTGCACTGGTTCTTACGGGGTTCGGCACCAGCCCGCCAACCGGTGGCGCTCGCGCCGCCGATAACTGCGCTGTCGCTCCGGGCGCTGCCGCGCCCAAGGGGCAGCATTGGTATTACCGCGTCGACCAAGTGAACCGCCGCAAATGCTGGTACCTGCACGCCACCGTACCGCTGCAGGCCAGCGCCGCGTCAGACTCTCTCGCCACACATCCGCAATCAGCGCCTGGGGTCGCGACACCGCCATCCGCCGCAACGCCGCAAACAACCGACCCGGCGGATGCTCCGAGCGACATCGCGCGAACCAACCCCGCGCCGCATGTCACAGTGCTTAATGTCAAACCGGTCACTTCGCCGGCCGTCGACACAACATCCGGATCTCTGGCGGCCGCGCCCGAAGAAACCGAGGAACCGCCGACTGCAAATGTTTCGGTGGCCAAAGACCCCAAGCCGGCACGTCCGGCCCCTGTCGCGACGGTACAGGCTACCAACCGTGACTCGCAGGCGCCCGCGCGTAGCGAGGCAACCGCCTCGGCGGGCACCCAGTCCGCACGGCTGATCCTTCCGCTGCTGGCGTTTGCGCTTGGAATCGCCGCTGCGCTGGCCGCGCTGCTCAGCAGAATGTCCAGATTGCGGCGCGCGCCGCGGCTCTCGGAGCATCCCGATGACGCCTGGCGCAGGTATCGCGCGGCGCAAGCCGATGAAGCCGTCACGCATGAAGAAAATGCTCTGTTCCTTGCGCCTCATGAGCCTTATCGAGCGGTCGATTTGGATGCGCCCGCATGGCTCGATCAGTCGTCGCCCGCAAAGGCAGATTTTCCGCTGGCGCCCCGCCATGGAAAGCCGTGGCCTTCGGAGCGCGCAGATCTCACGCAGAAGGATATCGAGTTACGGCTGCGGATCCTGCGGCAACCGCACCGGGGACTTGTCCGGAGTGAGACCGAGCGCTGACAATAACTCTGCTCGTTTGCCTGGACGCAACTATCAGCCTC
>DATNNI010000367.1:0-7276 GCA_035601915.1 Xanthobacteraceae bacterium | reverse complement strand
AACATGGAACTGCGCGAGGCTTATCCGTTCTGCCGCTTGTCCGGCCCTGCCAATGTCTTGATCATGCCGGCGTTCCACTCGGCCTCGATCTCGACCAAGCTGCTGCGGGAATTGGGCGGTGCGACCGTGATCGGGCCCATTCTGGTCGGGCTCGACCGCTCGGTGCAGATCGTGACGCTGTCAGCCAACGATGCCCAGCTCGTCAACATGGCGGCGCTCGCTGCCTATAATGTGAGCGGCTAAGGCGCGGCGTCCCTTAACCATTCGCGTTAAAACGCGGCGACCGATTCACCCCCCCGAAACCACTCGCGGTTAATTGGTTTCCCGTCACCTTTAGTGTGGCGGTTCAGAAGTCCGCATCGTCTTTGCCGGCACCCTATCATGCGGACTTCTGAACCAAAGCCACACTAGATCAATAGGGTTGCTAGTGTCCCTTTGATTCCGAACTTCG
The DNA here is from genome assembly GCA_035601915.1 of Xanthobacteraceae bacterium. GTDB lineage: Bacteria > Pseudomonadota > Alphaproteobacteria > Rhizobiales > Xanthobacteraceae > BOG-931. The sequence continues at coordinate 6,825 of DATNNI010000367.1, read as the reverse complement.
CACATGAGATTGCCGCCTGGTCATGCGAACTTCGGAATCGGGACACTAGGATGACGGGAGTTGCGCAAAGTGACTGGTTCCCCGCCGCTCGCGCTCGAAATTCACGGGCTTGTCAAACGCTTCACGCGGCCTGCCGTCGATGGGCTCGATCTTGCGGTGCGTTGCGGCGAATTTTACGCGCTGCTCGGTCCGAACGGCGCCGGCAAGACGACGACGCTGCGCATGATCGCAGGTTTGATCCAGCCGGACGCCGGCTCAATCCGCGTCGACGGCGTCGATGCGCTCGACGATCCGGTCGCTGCCAAGCGCCTGATCGCCTGGGTGTCCGACGAGCCGATGATCTATGACAAGCTCACGCCCGAGGAATATCTCGACTTTGTCGCCGGCCTTTGGGCGGTCGAGCCGAAGCTCGCCGCGTCGCGCGCCGGCGAATTATTCGATTGGCTCGGACTTGCCGCGCATGCGCGCGAACGCTGCGAAGGTTTTTCCAAGGGCATGCGCCAGAAGGTGGCGCTGGCCGGCGCGCTGGTGCATGACCCGCGCCTGATCATTCTCGATGAGCCGCTTACTGGTCTCGACGCCGGCTCCGCGCGTCAAGTCAAGGGCGTGCTGCGCGAGCGCGTCCGCGCCGGCGGCACCGTCATCATGACCACGCACATTCTGGAAGTCGCCGAACGCATGGCCGACCGCATCGGCGTCATTGCGCATGGCCGGCTCCTCGCCGAAGGGACGCTTTCGGAGTTGCGGCGGCTGGCCGCCGGCGCTGACGTCAATGAAGCTGCCGGCGATTTGGCGAGCCTCGAAGATACCTTCCTCGCGCTCGTCGCCGACGCCGCGCTTCCGGCCGAAGCGGCATGAGGTTTTCTAGCGTGCGACCATGACCCAGGCCGGCAGCGCGGTATGGTTTGTCCGCCACGAGTCGCGGCTCGCCTGGCGCGACTTTGTCTCGATGATGACGGCGGGGCGCCGCACCCGCGCCCGCAAGATTGCTATCGGCTTTGCGGTCTTCGTCATCATCATGCACGCCATCGCCTATTCGGTCGTCGGCGGCTACGCCTCCGCGCCGGTCGACCGGCAACTGTTAATCGGGGTTACGGCTTCGCTTCTGCTGTCGTGGCTTTTGATGATCTCGCAGGCGATGGAGTCGATGACGCGCGCCTTCTATGCACGCGCCGATCTCGACCTCATTCTCGCTTCCCCGGTTGCCGCCGAGCGGCTCTTCGCCGTGCGCATCGGCACTGTGGCGCTATCGGTCGCCGGGATGGCGCTGCCGCTCGCCGGGCCGTTCATCAACATGCTGGCCTGGCGCGGCGGAGCGCATTGGCTCGGCGCCTATGGTGTCATTCCCGCCATGGGCGCGGCGGCCGCGGCCTTCGCGGTGCTGGCCACCGCCGCTTTGTTTCGCCTGATCGGTCCGAAACGCACGCGCTTCGTCGCGCAGATCATCGCCGCGGTCATCGGTGCCGCCTTCGTCATCGGCCTGCAGGTCGCGGCCATCCTCTCTTACGGGACCTTGTCGCAGGCGAGCGTGCTGCACTCCGACGCGCTGCTGGCGCTTATGCCGGGCGAGAACAGCGCGCTGTGGTGGCCGGCACACGCCGTGCTCGGCGATGGTCGCGCGCTCATCGTCTTGCTGGCGCTTGGCTTCGCTGCGCTTGCCGCCGCCATCTTGGTGGTCGCGCCGCGCTTTGGCGCCTACGCCGTAGCCGCGGCGAGTGCCGATGCCGCGCCGTCGGCGCGCGCGCAGCGTCCGAGCGCTTTGCGGGCCGCTTCACCGCGGCGCGCACTGCGCCGCAAGGAATGGGTTCTGTTGCGCCGCGATCCCTGGCTGGTTTCGCAGACGCTGATGCAGATGCTTTATCTCTTGCCGCCGGCGCTGATGCTGTGGCGGAGTTTTGCCGCCCAGTCTCCCGGCGGCGCGCTTAATCTTCTCGTGCCCGTGCTGGTCATGGCGGCCGGCCAACTTGCAGGCGGGCTCGCCTGGCTCACCATTTCCGGAGAGGATGCGCCCGATCTCGTCGCCACCGCGCCGGTTCCCCCGGGCTTCGTCTTGCGCGCCAAGATCGAGGCGGTGCTCGCTGTCATCACCGTCGTGTTCGCGCCCTTGATTGCCGTGCTCGCCGTCGCGTCGCCCTGGCGCGCAATACTGACGCTCGCCGGTGTCGTCGCTGCTTCGGCATCGGCGACCGCGATTCAGCTTTGGTTCCGCACCCAGGCAAAAAGGAGTCAGTTCCGCAGACGTCAGGTGTCGTCGCGCGTTGCCACCTTTGCCGAAGCATTTTCCTCCATCGCCTTCGCGGCGACCGCTGCGATCGCCGCCGTGAGCCTGCTGCTCGCCATCGTGCCGGGCATCATCGCGCTCGCCGTCGTCGCCGGCGCGCGTTATTTGAGTCCACGGAAGTAATCACATCACCCCGCCGTCGAGGCCACCACGAGCACAGCGATCTCGCCGACCTGCTCGAGCGCGCCGCACACATCACCGGTCTGGCCGCCGATCTGCGCCGCGCTCAAGCGCGCGATGATCGCGAGCACGATTGCAAGCGCAATCGCCGTTACTGCCGCCGGTGCAAAGCCGATGCAGCCGATGAGGATGAGGAAACCGAGCACGGCTGCAGCTGCGGCGGTCTCGCGCACCGGGGAGCCCGCGGCATGCGACAAGCCCTCGCTACGCGCCGGCGGCAGAAAGAACATCAATAGCGGCAACAGCGCGCGCGCCGCGGCGTGCGCGCCGATCAGCGCCGCCGCAACCGCCGCGGGATCGGCGAGGCTTGCGAGCGCGCCGACGCGAATAACGAACGACAAAATCAGCGCGCAGACGCCGTAGGTGCCGATGCGGCTGTCACGCATGATCGCAAGTTTGTCTTCGCGGGTCGTGCCGCCGCCGAATCCGTCGGCGGTGTCGGCAAGGCCGTCCTCGTGCAGGGCGCCGGTTACGCCGAGCGTCGCCGCCACCGCGAGCGCCGCCGCCGGCCAGGGCGGCACACCGGCGCGCGCCGCCACGACATAGATCACCGCGCCGATAATGCCGACGACGACGCCGGCCAGCGGAAACGCCCAGGCGGCGCGCGCGATTTCGCCGTCCGCGAATGGGCGCGAGTGCGAAAGCGGCAGCCGCGTGCAAAACAGGACGCTGACAGAAAGATCGTGAGCGCGCGCCCCGATCCACGCGTTCCAGGAATGAGTAGGATCGCCACCCGTGCCGTAAGCCATGGCCCCTGCCCGTCCCGGCGAAACCTCCTTCCCGGCGGGAAGGAGGAGATTCGCGGCAGCATAGCAAATTTGCTAGAGCGTCACCGGTCGTTTGACTGGGTCGCTCATTCACGCGCAAGCGGGAATCAAGTCTAGGTCCCCGCTTCACGGGGACGAGCGGTCGCATACCCTCACCGAGAGGCGCTATGACGAAGTTTTCCTCCCTGGCCGACCTGCGCACCCTTTGCCTCGACCTGCCGGGAGGACATCCGGCCGCGAGCGCTGCGGTCGCCGCGCGCGAAGACCAACTCACCAAGCCGCCGAAAAGCCTCGGCCGGCTTGAGGATTTGACCGCCTTCCTTGCCCACTGGCAGGGCCACGCGCCGCCGCGGCTTGACCGCGCCGAGATCCTCGTCTTCGCCGGCAATCACGGCGTCACTGCGCAGGGCGTCTCCGCCTATCCGGCCGAAGTCACGGTGCAGATGGTGGCGAATTTTTGCTCAGGCGGCGCGGCCATCAATCAGCTCGCCCGCACCGCCGCGGCGAACCTGCGTGTCATTCCGCTTTCGCTCGAGCAACCGACCGCCGATTTCACGGAAAAGCCGGCGATGAGCGACGAGGAGTTTCTCGCCGCTGTCGCAGCCGGCTACGACGCGGTTTCGCCGGGCGATCTCGTCATCCTCGGCGAGATGGGCATCGGCAACACCACCGCCGCGTCGGCGCTCGCCGCGGCCTTGTTCGGCGGCCGTGGCGTGCGCTGGGCCGGCCGCGGCACCGGCGTAGACCACGACGGCTTGCAGAGAAAGCGCGCGGTCATCGATCAAGCGCTCGCCCGTCACGCCGCGATCTTGAACGATCCGCTGAGGGTGGCTGCGGCGCTCGGCGGCCGCGAGCTTGCCGCCATTCTCGGCGCGACGCTTGCGGCGCGGCGGCAAAACATTCCGGTCCTTCTCGACGGCTTCGTCTCGACCGCTGCGGCCGCGCCGCTCTACAAGCTTCGCGCCGACACTTTGGCGCACGCCCTTGCCGGCCACGTGTCCGCCGAGGCAGGGCATCGCGCGCTGCTCGATGAGCTGAGCTTAAAGCCGATCCTCGATCTCAACATGCGGCTCGGCGAAGCCTCGGGCGCCGCCGCGGCCTTGTTGATCCTTCGCGCCGCGCTCGCCTGCCACACCGGCATGGCGACGTTTGCCGAAGCCGGCGTTTACGACAAGCCGGCGGAGGAGGGGACGGAGAAACAGGCCGGGTAGTCTCGCAATGACGAGCGAGTTACATAAACGCCTGGATTCCGGTTTGCGCGCGGCCGAGGATCAGCGCGTGGATGTCGTGCGTGCCTTCGTAGGTGTTGACGGTCTCAAGGTTACAGAGCACGCGCATGACGTGAAATTCGTCGGCAATGCCGTTGCCGCCGTGCATGTCGCGGGCAAGCCGCGCCACATCAAGCGCCTTGCCGCAATTGTTGCGCTTCAACAGCGAAATCGCCGGCGGTGACGCCTTGCCTTGCTCGATCAGCCGCGACATGCGGAGCGCGGCGTGCAGGCCAAGCGTGATTTCGGTCTGCATGTCGGCGAGTTTTTTCTGGATGAGTTGATTGGCGGCGAGCGGCCGGCCGAACTGCTTTCTGTTGAGCACATAGTCGCGGGCGCGGTGCCAGCAGAACTCGGCGGCGCCGAGCGCGCCCCAGGCAATGCCGGCGCGCGCAACGTTGAGACAGCCGAACGGACCGGACAGGCCGGAGACATTCGGCAGAAGATTCTCGTCCGCAACGACAGCGCCGTCGAGCACGATCTCGCCGGTGATCGACGCGCGGAGCGACAACTTTCCCTCGATCTTCGGCGTGGAAAAGCCCTTGGTGCCGCGCTCGACAATGAAGCCACGGATCTTGCCGTCGAGTTTCGCCCAGACCACCGCAATGTCGGCGACCGGCGAATTCGAGATCCACGTTTTCGTGCCGGTCAGGCTGTAGCCGTTAGTGACCTTCTCGGCGCGGGTCACCATCGACCCCGGATCGGAGCCGTGATCCGGCTCGGTCAAGCCGAAGCAACCGACGAACTCGCCGCTCGCGAGCTTGGGCAGATATTTACGCCGCTGCGCTTCCGAGCCGTAGGCATAGATCGGGTGCATGACGAGCGAGGATTGCACCGACATGGCGGAGCGAAAGCCGGAGTCGACACGCTCGACCTCACGCGCAATCAGGCCGTAGGCGACGTAGCCGAGGCCGGCGCCGCCGTAAGCTTCTGGGATGGTCGAGCCGAGGAGGCCGAGCTCGCCCATCTCGCGGACCACGGCCGGATCGTATTTCTCCTCGCGATAAGCGGTGAGCACGCGCGGGAACAGTTTCTCCTGGGCGTAATCGCGCGCGGTGTCGCGCACCATCCGCTCTTCTTCGGTCAGTTCGCCTTCGAGATCGAGCGGATCCTCCCATTTGAAGGCGGCATCCTTGATTTGGACCGGTTTGCTTTCGCGCTTCTCCGCAAGCTGCGCCATGCTCGACTCCTTGTTGGCTATGAGCTTAGAACATTTTTGCGCGCAGCGGAATTGCGTCCCGGGCGCGGGGCAGCACATTGCGCCGCGTCCGGGAAACGGAGTATCAGAAGGCGCATGCGCCCGTAGCTCAGCTGGATAGAGCGCTGCCCTCCGAAGGCAGAGGTCAGGGGTTCGAATCCCTTCGGGCGCGCCACCCTCAACGCAGCCGCGATGCGTGGGCCGTCGACGCCGATTGGTCCGGCGCAACGGCAGCATCTTTACCTCGGATGCTTACGTCGCTAGCCTGAGAAAAGCGGCTTGGCAGCGAGAGCGCCAAATTCTCGAGGTCAAGCTGCCATCGGCGAAGGGGGCGACACCTTCACCATACGGAATCTTACTCACACGCCGTGCCGGCGCGTGCGCGCTTTGGCGTGGTTTGTTTGCTGACGCGACCACGGCCGGCGCAATCCTTCGATCGCGCGGCGCCGATTCACAAGGAGGTTGCACCATGAACAACATCGCCCTTCGCACCAAAAAGATCGCGTTTTCGCTCGCCGCCTTCGTGGTGATGCTGTCAGCCGTACTTAGCACGGCGCCCGCCCATGCCGACGGCGAATATTATTCAACATGGGTATCCGGGACCGGCAGCAACGCCAATTCCAGCTCGGGATGCCAAGCATCGGCTCCGTGCGCGGACTTCTCCACGGCGCTCGCGCAGACCACAACTGGCGGTGAGGTCAACTGCGCCGGTCCGGTCGACTATCACAACTTCAACACCGTCACCATCACCTATTCGGTCACCATCGACTGCCATGATATGCTTGGATCGATTTTCACCACCATCGGATCGAACGGTATCACCATAAACGCGCCCGGGAGCGACGTGATCCTGCGCAATCTCAACTTGGATGGCTGGGCTCAACATAGCTCCATATTTTCTGGTGACCAGGCGGCCAACGGCATCCTCATCCAGGCCGCATTACGAGTCGAGATCTTCAACTGCAAGATCATGAATTTCGGCCAGGACGGCATCAGCGACACGCGCACAACCGGCGGGACCGAGCTCTTCATCAAGAGCACAATCGTCCGCGGCAATACCGGCCCCGGCATCGTGGCGGCGGCCGCCGCCACCAATAGCGTCGCGCTCGAAAACGTCCAGTCAGTCGCCAA
>DATNNI010000366.1:0-8564 GCA_035601915.1 Xanthobacteraceae bacterium | reverse complement strand
AGGGGGCGAAACGGGCAACGATGCTCATGCTTTGATGTCCGCGCGAACGCGCGCTGGTCTAGCACAATCGTAGACCAAAGCGAGTTTATGCGGGATTTCGGCCCGGACTTGACCAAGCGGGCCAATTTGTCCAATGCGGGCGCTAAAGGGCCGCTGGACTTGAAAGGAAGCGAACAGTCATGACGGTTGCGGAGACCCCGGTCAAAACGGCGGGTCAAGATTTCATCCGCGATATCATTAGCGCCGATCTTGCATCGGGTCGCGTGAAGTCGATCGTCACGCGCTTCCCGCCGGAACCGAACGGCTATCTGCATATCGGACACGCCAAGTCGATTTGCCTGAATTTCGGTGTGGCGCAGGAATTCGGCGGCCATTGCAGTCTGCGTTACGACGACACCAACCCGACCAAAGAAGCGCAGGAATATATCGACGCCATCGAGCGCGACGTGCGCTGGCTCGGCTTCGATTGGGGCAAGCATCTTCATCACGCGTCCGATTATTTCGAACAGCTTTACGCGTGGGCGGAACACCTGATCCGTGCCGGCAAAGCCTATGTCGACGATCAGACCCAGGAGGAGTTGCGGCTCACGCGCGGCACTTTGACCGAGGGGGGCGTTGAGAGTCCGTTTCGCCGGCGCGGCGTCGAAGAGAATTTGGCTCTGTTCGGCCGCATGCGCGCCGGCGAATTCCCCAACGGAGCGCGGGTGCTACGGGCGAAGATCGACATGGCGTCCGGAAACATCAATCTGCGCGATCCGGTGCTCTATCGCATCTTGCACGCGGAACATCCGCGCACCGGCGTGAAATGGTGCATCTATCCGAGTTATGACTTCGCCCACGGCCAATCCGACGCCATCGAAGGCGTCACCCACTCCATCTGCACTCTCGAGTTCGAAGATCACCGTCCGCTATATGACTGGCTGATCGACAACTTGCCGGTACCGTCGCGGCCCCACCAATACGAATTCGCGCGGCTTAATCTCACCTACACGGTTCTGTCGAAGCGGGTGCTGACCGAGCTCGTTCGCGGCGGTTACGTCGCGGGCTGGGATGATCCCCGGATGCCGACGCTTGCCGGCTTACGCCGCCGCGGTGTGCCGCCGGCGGCGATCCGCGATTTCATCAAGCGCATCGGCGTCGCCAAAGCCAACAGCGTGGTCGACGTCGGAATGCTCGAGGCGTCGATCCGCGAGCACCTGAACCAGACGGCGCAGCGCCGGATGGCGGTGCTGCGGCCGCTCAAAGTCGTGATTGAAAATTATCCCGATCAAAACGATGAGCGAGTCGAGGCGCTTAATCATCCCGAAAACGCAGAAGCGGGAACGCGCCAGGTTCCTTTCGGGCGCGAGATCTTCATCGAACGTGACGATTTCATGGAGAATCCGCCGAAGAAATTCTTCCGGCTCGCGCCGGGGCGCGAGGTGCGGCTGCGCTATGCTTATTTCATCACCTGCCGCGAAGTTGTGAAAAATGCGGCGGGCGAAATTGTCGAGTTGCGCTGTATCTATGATCCGGCGACACGCGGCGGCAACGCGCCGGACGGCCGCAAGGTAAAGGCGACGCTGCACTGGGTCTCGGCGACGGCGGCGATCCCGGCGACCGTCCATCTCTACAATCCGCTGTTCTTGCAGGCCGATCCTCCGGCCAAGGATTTGGGCTCTGAGCTCAACCCGCAATCTCTCGAAATCCTGAAGGACGCCCGTATCGAGCCTGCTTTGGCGCAAAACTCCGGCGAACCCGTGCAATTCGAACGCCAGGGCTATTTCTGTCACGACCCTGATTCAACGCCCGCGCGGCCGGTGTTCAATCGCACCGTCGGATTGCGCGATAGCTACGCCAAAGTTGCGGGCGCAAGCTGAGAACTATGAGCGCGAACAACAGTGCAACACCGCGGACTTCGTCGGCCTTGAGCGAAGCGACGCTCATTCCACGGCGTATTGTATCCAATCTTTATCTCTGGATCGCCACTGTCTTTCGCAAACCGCGGGCGAAAGCACCGCCCATTGGCATTCGCTCTGTTGCCATTCTCGTCGGTGCTATCGCGGTCATTGCCGCATCCATGTTTCTGCTTGACGCCGCGGCAAGCGAATGGGCCCGGCAACTTCCCCATTGGGTAGCGGTGACGGGCGACGAGATTTCCAATTTCGCGCTCGGCAGCCGGTTTTCCTACCCGCTCGGCCTTTTCATCCTGCTGCTCGCCGCCCTGACAAGGCCGTCCCTGCCGTTCAGCACCCGAGGCGTTTTGGAATTCTTTGCCGCACGGGCCGGATTTTTATTTATCGCGATCGGGCTGCCGGGCTTGTTCGACACCGTGGTCAAACGATTAATCGGGCGAGCGCGACCCTATGTCGGCGGGCACGACGATCCGTTCGCCTATATGCCGTTTATTTGGCGCCCCGATTACGCCAGCATGCCGTCGGGCCATTCGACCACCGCGGCGGCTGCCGCCATTGCCATCGGCGCCATCTGGCCGAAGGCGCGCCCGATTGTGTGGCTGTACGCGTTGATCATCATGTCGGCCCGCGTCTTAATGAACGTGCATCATCCAAGCGACGTGATTGCGGGTGCACTTGTAGGTACCGTCGGCGCATTGATAATCCGGCGCTGGTTCGCGACGCGCTGCCTGGTGTTCTCCCCGCAAGATTTTAGGCCGCTTCCGGGGCCGTCCTGGCGCCGGGTCAAGGCGGCGGTGCGCAGCGTTGCCATTTTGCCGAAGTCGTCGAGTGGGAAGTGAAAATCCGCGACGCATTGACGACTAGGGCGCGATGACGTCTCTTCGCACGTCATCGAGCTCTAGCTTATTGATGGAGCATGATCTTTTCCAAAAACCGGTCTCCACTTTTCGGGATCATGCTCTAGTCGATGACCTTCCAGTTGCCGTAATAGATGAACTTAACGCTGTGGGTCAGATAACGGGTAATCGCGACCACGCCGCGCATTATCGCGGGAAACGGCGTCGGGCGAATGATATCCACAAACAGGCAGTAGCGCGGCTGTTCGGTCTCGTTGGCAGACAGATGAAGTAACGTGTCGTCAAAAATGAACAGCTTGTTTTGCCGCCAAGAGCTTGTGATGGGGCCGACGACGATGTAGGCGGAATCATCCTTCATGTCGTTGAGATTATAGAGCACCCGCAGCGACGCCCGCAGATAACCGAAGTGTTTCGAGGTCGTCACCTTCCGATTGAAGACCGAAACGCCGATGGTCTGGATATATTTCCAGGGCTGATGCAACGCCGGCACTTTCAGCGACGCGTCGAGATTCATGCCGTACCAGCGGAAGAACAGCATCGTGCGCTTATTTTCCTTTACATGCTGCTCGAGCTTAGGAACAAGGTCGGCGTCGTTTGCAGCCTGAATCAGGCGCTTTATTTCGTCCTGGTGCTCCGGCGGCAAGTCCGCCAACCGATAAACGCCTTTGTTGATGTATGGCAGCGACAATAGATCAAGCAGAGAATTGAGCGGCGAGAGCAGCCAGGTCCCGAAACCGTTGCCGATCAAATAACGCCGAAAAAGTTCGGGTGTGATGGGACGATTGCGGGTCACGTCGTAAGCGCCGAAGATTGCGAAGACGAGTGCAATTTTGGGAAAGAAATAGGCAAACGGCGCGAGCACGCAAAGCGGAAATAACACGCGCCTCACGGTGAGCTTTACTATTCTTTCAAGACGTACTCGGCCCCTCGGGGTTTCCGTAACCGTAACACTCATGCGCGTTCTTCTCTGGCTATTCGGCGATGACCAGCACGCGGGGCGCTCTGGTCGCGCGGTAGATGCCGACTTGCGATCTAACCACGTCCAGAGCTGACCTGCCATGCCCCGTCTGCCGGTGCGATCCGCTCAGTCCGCATTGCCTGCCGCATCGGCGAGTGCCGCAAAACCCCGCTCGAGATCGGCGATCAGGTCTTCGACAGCCTCCAATCCGATATGCAGGCGTATCGTCGGACCGCCTGGCTCCCAGCGCGTCGCCGTACGGATGTTGGCGCAGTCGAACGGAATAGCCAGGCTTTCGAAACCACCCCATGATGCGCCGATGCCAAACAGCTCGAGTGCGTCGAGAAAAGCGTAAACCGCCCGCTGCGGCACGGGCTTGAAAACGATGCTGAACAGTCCGCAGGCGCCGGTAAAGTCGCGCTTCCAAATGTTGTGGCCGGGATGGCTCGGCAGCGCGGGATGAAGGAGCCGCAAGATTTCGGGCCGCTGTTCGAGCCACCGCGCCACTGCGAGACCGGAGCGGTAGTGCCGATCTAGCCGTACCGCGAGCGTCCGGACGCCGCGTAGCGCGAGATAAACATCATCAGGGCCGACGCAGAGGCCGTTCGTTCCGACGAAATTCTTTAAGCCAGCGACCGTGTCTTTGTCGGCGGCCACGCTGCCGATCGAAACGTCGGCGTGCCCGCCGAAATACTTCGTGCCGGCGTGGATGACGAGGTCCACGCCGGCATCGAGCGCGCGGAAGTAGAGCGGCGTCGCCCAGGTATTGTCCATCAGCACGACGGCGCCTTTGGCGTGTGCCGCGCCGGCGATGGCCGGGATGTCCTGCATTTCGAAACTGAGCGATCCCGGCGCCTCGACGAAAACCGCGCTCGTGTTCTCCCGCATCAATCCGGCGATCGATGCGCCAAGCAGGGGATCGTAATAGGTCACAGCGACGTTGAACCGCGAGAGGATGCGGTCGCAAAACATCCGCGTCGGTCCGTACACGCTGTCGCTGACCAGGATGTGGTCGCCGGCCTTGACTACCGACAACAACGCTGCCGAGATCGCCGCCAAGCCGGACGGCAACAGCGATACGCCGGCGCACGACGGACCTTCCAGTTCCTGCAGGGCTATTTCGAGTGCTTCGGTCGTCGGTGTGCCGCGGCGGCCATACTGATACCGCGCTCGATGAGCGACGAAATCCTCGGCGCTTGGGTAGAGCACGGTGGAGGCGTGATAAACCGGCGGGTTGACGAAGCCGTAGTAGGAGAACGGATCGCGGCCGGCATTGACCACGCGCGTATCTTGCTGCGTGTCCGCGTCTTCCCCGTCTTTCTTGCGATTACCTCGGCTCATACTGTGCGCTCGCCTCCGGTGGCGTCTAGTGTGGCGGTTCAGGGGTCCGCATCATTTTCGTCGGCACCTTATCATGCGGACTTCTGAACCAAAGCCGCACTAGATCAACAGGTTTGCCAGTGTCTCTTTGATTTCGAAGTTTGCACATGCGATCGCCGCCTTACCACGCGAACTTCGGAATCGGGACACTAGCGGGCGTAGGCCTCTGCCCGGCAACCATGAGCGCAATTACTTCGGCATCGCGGCCCGTCGTCAACCCTTGACCTCGTAAACCGATCGTTCTCTAGATGCCGCGGGACAACGGCACCGCTTCGTTCGGTTCGACTGGTTCGGGCGGCAGCCTGCGCGAAAGGCCTAATCATGAAATGTCTGACAACGGCAATAGCTCTCGCCAGCCTATCGCTGTTGGCAACGCAACCAAGTTCGGCGCAAACGCTCGCGGGCGTCAAGGAGCGCGGCCAGCTCATTTGCGGCGCAAATGGCACGCTGGCGGGGTTTGGCATACCCGACCCGCAAGGCAACTGGACCGGCTTCGATGTCGATTTTTGCCGTGCCATAGCGGCGGCGATTTTCAACGATCCGGCTAAAGTGAAGTTCGTGCCTTTGACTGCCAAGGATCGTTTCACTGCGCTGCAGTCTGGCGAGGTGGACGTGCTTTCGCGCAACACCACCTGGACACTGTCTCGCGACACCTCGCTCGGGCTCGATTTTACGGCGGTGACCTTTTACGACGGTCAGGGCTTCATGGTGCACAAAGCGCTGAAGGTGAGCTCGGCGCTGGAGCTCGACGATGCCACGATCTGCGTGCAGCAAGGCACGACGAGCGAACTTAATCTTGCCGATTATTTCCGCTCGCACCACATGACTTTCAAATCGGTCACGTTTGCCACCGGCGACGAGGCGCTCAAGGCCTACGAGTCGGGCCGTTGCGATTCCTATACGACGGATGCGTCCGGCCTTTATGGCGAGCGGCTGCAGCTGGCTGATCCCGGCCAAAGCGTGGTGCTGCCGGAAATTATTTCCAAGGAGCCGCTCAGCGCGGTGGTACGCCAGGACGACAACCAATGGAGCGATATTGTGCGTTGGACCCATTTCGCCATGGTCGACGCCGAAGAGCTTGGGGTTGCCAAGGCGAACGTCGATGAAAAGAAAAAATCCGACGACCCGGAGGCCAAGCGGCTTCTTGGCGCCGAAGGCCAATACGGCGAAGCGCTGGGCCTCTCCAATGAGTGGGCCTATCGAATCATCAAGCATGTCGGGAATTACGGCGAGAGCTTCGAGCGAAATCTCGGCCAAGCGTCGCCGCTGAAGATTGCGCGCGGACTTAACGCGCTGTGGATGAAGGGCGGTCTGCAATACGCGCCGCCGATTCGTTAAACCCTTCATCGCCGCCCGGCCGATTGTAGGCGGCTTTACCGATGCCGATAATTTCTCCGATCCCGCTGCAAGGGCAGGTGCGGCGTCCGCGTCTGCGCTTCGGACTTTTAGCCGTCCAGGTCGGGCTCGCGGCGGTTATCTGCGTATTGATCTGCGCGGCCGCGTTCAATGTTGCGCAAAATCTTTCGCGCGCCCACATCGCCTCCGGCTTCGGCTTTTGGAACAACACCGCCGGTTTTGACATCAGCCAAACTCTGATCGGCTATTCGGCGAACGCGTCCACTTTCGGGCGGGCGTTTTGGGTCGGTCTTCTCAACACCCTCGTTGTCGCCGCGCTCGGGATCGTATTCGCAACCGTAATCGGCTTTCCAATCGGTCTCGGCCGGCTGTCGTCTAACTGGCTGGTGGCGCGGCTGTCCGGCGGCTACATCGAAATTGTCCGCAACGTGCCGCTCTTGCTGCAATTGTTGTTCTGGTACAACGCCGTGCTCAAGACGCTTCCGGAGCTGCGCGGCAGCTTGCGCCTCCCGGGCGGCGCCTTTCTCAATAACCGCGGCTTGTTCTTGCCGCGGGCCGATTTTGGCGCTCCTTTTGCCGGCGCGTTTATCGCAATCGTCGTGGCGGTTGGGGCCGCGATCGCGCTGCGAATTTGGGCGCGCCGGCGATTTGGAGTCACCGGTCAGCCAGTGCCCGTGGTGTGGCCGACAGTTGCTTTGCTGATCGGCTGTCCGCTCATCGCCTTGGCGATAGCCGGCGTTCCACTCCAGTTCAGCGAGTTGCAGGTCAGCCGCTTCAATATCAGCGGCGGCGTCGAAATCCTTCCTGAATTCGCCGCGCTGGTCGTTGCGCTGAGCATCTATACTGCTGCTTTCATCGCTGAAGTGGTGCGCGCGGGTGTCTTGGCGGTCGAGCGCGGCCAACTAGAAGCTGCTCAATCGCTCGGTTTGCGCCCGCATGCGGCGCTTCGCCTGATCGTCATTCCGCAGGCGATGCGGGTGATCATTCCGCCGCTGACCAGTCAGTACCTCAACCTTCTCAAAAACTCCTCGCTCGCGGTTGCCATCGGCTATCCGGATCTCGTTCAGGTCTTTGCCGGCAGCGTTCTCAATATCACCGGCCAAGCGGTCGAGGTGATCGCTGTAACGATGGCGGTTTATCTGGCCATCAGCCTGTTCGTGTCGTTTTTGATGAATCTCTACGCCCGCGGGATGAGTATCGCCGATTATTGATCGGATGAGCATGACCGACGACGATTTTGCCAGCTACCGCGGGACTGGCGTGCGGCGACCACCGCCGCCCACGTCGGGTGGCGCGGCCGATTGGGCACGGCGGAATCTTTTCTCCAGCCCCTTGAACGTAGCGCTTACGCTTGGCTGCCTCATCTTGGTTATTTGGGCGGCCCCGCCACTGATCCGGTTTTTTCTTCTCGATGCGGTCTGGTCTGGAACGAATCGGGACGCTTGCGTCAAATCAGCGGCGTTGGGCGCGTGCTGGGCCTTTGTCCGTGCGTGGTTTTCTTATTTCGTTTATGGCTTCTATCCGGCCAGCGAACGATGGCGGGTTGATCTTTTTTTCGCCGCTCTAGCGCTCGGGCTAGTTTGGCTTGGATGGCTACGGTCGCCGCGGCGAAGCCTCGGCGCGATCTATTTCTTCGTCGTCCTGCCACTCCTGTCCTTTGTGTTGTTGCACGGCGCTCCCGTCATGGGACTTGCCGTCGTCCCAACCGCCTTGTGGGGCGGCATTCTCGTAACCATGGTGGTGGCTACGGTCGGCATCGTCGTTTCGTTGCCGCTCGGCGCGCTGCTAGCGCTGGCGCGCCGTTCCGAAATCCCGCTGCTGCGGTGGATCGCCGTAGCGTTCATCGAATTTGTTCGCGGCGTGCCGCTGATTACGGTGCTTTTTATGGCGAGCGTGATGTTGCCGCTCTTTGTCCCGGAAAGATTCGCGCCGGACAAACTGATCCGCGCGCTCGTCGGTGTCGCCCTTTTCGCCTCCGCCTATATGGCCGAAGTGGTGCGGGGCGGGCTCGCCGCCGTACCCGCAGGGCAATACCAGGCGGCGCGGGCGCTTGGGCTCGGCTATTGGCGGACGATGGGTCTTGTCGTGCTACCGCAGGCGTTGCGGGTCACCTTGCCG
>DATNNI010000365.1:0-5349 GCA_035601915.1 Xanthobacteraceae bacterium | reverse complement strand
GTAGCCTGCGCAAAAGCCGGCGACAGCTGATCGAGCAGGAGTTCTTGTGCGCCGTCGATGCCGAGCGATGCGTGCGTCGCCGCGACGATGAGGCCACCGGCGGCAAGATGCGCCCGCATGAAATCGCGCAGGCGGCGCTGTCCCGCCGCATCGAGCGTGCTGGCCGGTTCATCGAGCAGCCATATCGGACGTTTCACCGCCAATAATCTCGCCAAAGACAGGCGGCGCCTCTGGCCGGCGGATAGATAGCCGGCGGGTAGATCGGCAATGGTCTCGAGACCGACGGCTGCCAGCGCGTCGCCTCGGCTCGCTATCGCCGGACCAAGAAAGCCTACCCAGAATTCGAGGTTCTCAGCGACCGACAGCGATGGCTTGAGCGCGTCCTGATGGCCCAGATAGTGGGCCTGTTCGCCAACGGTCAAATCGGGGTCGCCGGCGTCTAAATGGAGCTTGCCATGCGTAATGTGGAGAAGCCCGGCCAACATCCGCAGGAGCGATGATTTTCCCGCCCCATTGCGGCCGCTCACCATCAAGGCTTCGCCGGCGCCGACCGTAAAATTGAGGCCCGCGAAAATCTCGCGCTCGCCTCGCCGGCAGCTCAGATCAGTGCCGGAAAGGCGCATCACTTAGGTCCAGTCGTGGCTTTGGCCGCCGTGTCGCCCCGCAGCCGGTTGGCAACCAAGAATCGCGCCTTTTGGCATATCCGCATCGCGTTACCGGTCTGGTGTGGCGGTTCAGAAGTCCGCATCATTTTTGCCGCAACCTATCATGCGGACTTCTGAACCAAAGCCGCACCAGATCAATGGTTTGCCAGTGTCCCTTTGATTCCGAGGTTCGCACATGGGATTGCGGTTTGGGCATGCGAACTTCGGAATCGGAACACTGGTACTATTCTAAAAAAGACCTTATAAGCCGCGGGACGAACTGCGACGAATTGTTGACGCCTTGTCTCACCCGCCAACGGTCTTTCAGACGCGTTTTTGGCAAGTACAGACCCGCACATTGCCCGGCGGGCGCCCCGGCGGGATGGGAAAATAGTCATGGCCTCCCTCGACAGTTTCAAATGCCTGCGACCGCTTAAAGTCGGCTCCAAGACCTACGCCTATTACAGCCTGCCGGTGGCGGAAAAGAACGGGTTGAAGGGAATTTCCCGGCTGCCCTTCTCGCTCAAAGTGCTGCTGGAGAATTTACTGCGCAACGAGGACGGCCGTTCGGTCAGCAAGGAAGATATCCAGGCGGTCGCGCAGTGGCTCAAAACAAAAACCTCGGAGCGCGAACTGGCCTTTCGCCCGGCGCGCGTGCTGATGCAGGACTTCACCGGCGTGCCGGCCGTCGTCGATCTCGCCGCCATGCGCGACGCCATGAAAATGCTCGGCGGCGATCCGAAGAAAATCAATCCGCTGGTGCCCGTCGATCTGGTCATCGATCACTCGGTGGTGGTGAACTTTTTCGGCAACAACGGCGCTTTCAAAAAGAACGTTGATGAGGAATACAAACAAAATCAGGAACGCTATCGGTTTCTCAAATGGGCGCAGCGCTCGTTTGAGGATTTCCGCGTGGTGCCGCCCGGCACCGGCATCTGCCACCAAGTCAATCTTGAATACCTGTCGCAAACCGTTTGGACCAGCAAGGCCAAGATCAAATTCGCCGACAAGACCGTCGCCGGCGAGCTTGCTTATCCGGATACGCTGGTCGGCACCGATTCGCATACCACGATGGTGAATGGCCTTTCGGTGCTCGGTTGGGGCGTCGGTGGCATCGAAGCCGAAGCCGCGATGCTCGGCCAGCCCTACTCGATGGTGCTCCCGGAAGTGATCGGCGTGCGCTTTAACGGCAAGCTCAAGGAAGGCGTGACCGCGACCGATCTTGTGCTCACCGTCACGCAAATGCTGCGCAAGCGCGGCGTGGTCGGCAAATTCGTCGAATATTTTGGTCCGGGGCTGGCGAGTCTTTCCATCGCCGATCGGGCGACGCTCGGCAACATGTCGCCGGAATACGGCGCCACCTGCGGTTTCTTTCCGATCGATGACGATACCATCCGCTATTTGCGCGAAACCGGGCGGCGTCCGGACACCGTGGCGCTGGTGCTGGCGTATGCCAAAGCCCAGGGCATGTACCACACCAAAACGGCGGCCGATCCGGTCTTTACCGAAGTCCTGAAGCTCGAACTTGGCGCGGTCGAGCCGTCGCTCGCCGGACCGAAGCGTCCGCAAGACCGCGTGCCGCTGAAAGAGGTCAAAAGCGGCTTCGCCAAGTCCATGGACACCGAATTCGCCAAGGCTTCCGAAATCGACAAGCGCGTCGCAGTCGAAGGCCGCAAGGAAACGCTCGGTCACGGCGACGTGGTCATTGCGGCGATCACGTCCTGCACCAACACCTCGAATCCGAGCGTCATGATCGCAGCCGGGCTTTTGGCCCGCGAAGCGATCGCGCGCGGCCTTACGGTCAAGCCGTGGGTAAAAACCTCACTGGCGCCGGGCTCGCAAGTCGTCGGCGAGTATTTGAATAAATCCGGCTTGCAGAAGGATTTGGACAAGCTCGGCTTCAACCTCGTCGGTTTCGGCTGCACCACGTGCATCGGCAATTCCGGCCCGTTGCCGCCGGAGATTTCAAAAGCGATCAACGACAACGATCTCGTCGCCGCCGCGGTGTTGTCCGGCAATCGCAATTTCGAAGGCCGCGTCAACGCCGACGTGCGCGCCAATTATCTCGCGTCGCCGCCGCTGGTGGTCGCTTACGCGATTGCCGGCTCCATGCAGGTCGATATCGCCAAGGCGCCGCTCGGCACCGATCAGAAGGGGCGCAAGGTTTACCTGCGCGACATCTGGCCATCGAGCCGTGAGATCGAGTCCTTCGTCCGCAAGCACATCAACAAACAGATGTTCACGCGCAAATACGGCGACGTATTCAAAGGGGACGCGCATTGGCGCAAGATCAGTGTGCAAGGTGCATTGACCTTCCCTTGGGATCCCAAGTCGACTTACGTGCAAAATCCGCCGTACTTCGCCGGCATGCCGCGCCGCGCCGACGCGCCAAGCGACATCATCGATGCGCGCGTCCTCGGGCTGTTCCTGGATTCAATCACCACCGACCACATCTCGCCCGCGGGATCGATCAAGGCGGACTCGCCCGCCGGCAAATATCTGATCGACCACAAGGTCAAACCGGTCGATTTCAACCAGTATGGCACCCGCCGCGGCAATCACGAGGTGATGATGCGCGGCACCTTCGCCAATATTCGGCTCAAGAACCAAATGGTACCGGGGATCGAAGGTGGCTACACCATTCACTATCCCTCGCGCGAGCGCATGACCATTTACGACGCGGCGATGCGCTACAAAACCGACCGGGTGCCGCTCGTAGTATTCGCCGGCAAGGAATACGGCACCGGCTCGTCCCGCGATTGGGCGGCCAAGGGCACCATTCTACTCGGCGTGCACGCGGTGATCGCACAGTCGTTCGAACGCATTCATCGCTCGAATCTGATCGGCATGGGAGTGGTGCCGCTGGTATTCGAGGAAGGCGCGTCGTGGCAAACGTTCGGGCTGAAGGGCGACGAGCAGGTTACCCTTCGCGGCTTGCACAGCGATCTCAAACCGCGTCAGCGGCTCATCGCTGAAATCGTCGCTGCCGACGGCGGACTTAAGCGCGTGCCGCTGATCTGCCGCATCGATACCGTGGACGAGCTCGAATATTACCGCAACGGCGGCATCTTGCGGTATGTGCTCCGCCATCTTGCCGCTTGATGCACGGGTACCGGGACGGAAAAGTTCCAAAACGAATGTGTGACCGAGGTCACCGCGAATTGAGTAGCAGGTGAGGGCGGCGGCCGATATCAAAGGGTTTAAGGGCTGAGGGGCAGCGAAATCGAAAGCATCGAGGGTAGAATTCGAATGGTGCGTTGCCGCCTCACATCGGCATCTCTCGTTACGGTGCTGGTACTCGCGGGCTGCGCCTCGGCGAGCGCGGGCGGACCGCGGGCGTTGCTGGAATTGTTCACCAGCCAGGGTTGCTCGTCGTGTCCCGCGGCCGACAAGCTTTTGGGTGAATTGGCGGCCGATCCTTCCCTGGTCGTGCTGAGCGTCCCGATCGACTACTGGGATTACCTCGGCTGGAAGGACACTTTGGCGGATCCGTCGCACTCCGCGCGCCAGCGCGCCTATGCGCGCATGCGCGGCGATCGGCAAGTCTACACGCCGCAAATTGTCGTCAACGGCGCCACGCATGTCGTCGGCAGCGACCATTCCGCAATCGAGCGCGCTATCGTACAAACCGATCGAAATGCAGCGATTATGTCGGTTCCGGTTTTGCTGTCGCTCGGCGGCCAGAATTTGGACGTCAAAATCGCCGGCGGCAAAGACCGTACCGGCGGTGAGGTCTGGCTCTGTCCGCTCGAAAAGTCGGTGGCCGTCGAGATCGGCCGCGGCGAGAACCACGGGCGTGCCATCACTTACCACAACGTCGTGCGTCACTGGCTCAAGCTTGGCGACTTCAGCGGAGCCGATTTGACCTGGAGCGTGCCGCTTTCTGAAATAGTTGCCGACGACAGCGATGAGGCCGTGGTTCTGGTGCAGCAAGGAACACGCGAAAAGCCGGGTCCCATCCTCGGCGCCGCGTTAGCGCCGCTTGCGCCGCTGGCGTCCGCCGTCGAAGCGCACTGATCTCAAAACCAACGCCGAAGCCTTGCCCATTCTATTTGTGCGGCCAGCGATTCGTTGTTCGTCGCCGTTGCGGGTAACAACGCGGCAACCCACACAATAAAAAAGGCCGGCGATTGGCCGGCCGACGCAACACCAACAAACGCTACCAACTGATATTCAGTGTGTACCTCTGGCCCGGCCGGTCCGCACCCCGGGGGGCTGGGGGGCTGAGGAATCCGGAATGCAGTCCAGACCGGGCCTTGAGGCAACGCGATAGACTTCGCAATCCAGCTTGGCGCCTGATTGACGGAAATGGGGCTGCATTATGATCCGCCTAACGAATCCGTGATTCCGCTGGTCAAAAGTGTCGCACCCACGCGGACTTACGCTCTAAGGACGACTCTTTCTGCATCATCGGCCAGCGTCAGGCGCGCGAGATAATTTCAGCAGGGCCTTGCCCAGGCCCGCGCCCGGCGCGATCATGAAGTCTCCGTGAAGCTAATTTGACAGGGAGGCGCCGCATGGACTTCGGCGAGATAGAGCCCAGCGCGTGGCGCGGGGGCGAGGTACGCACACCCGTCCCCGCGAGCAAAGTCACTTTCAGCCGCCGTGAGCTCGACCGCATTCTCAGCCTCTATGGCCGTAAGGTCGCCGCTGGCGAGTGGCGGGATTACTCCATCGATTTCTTACGCGATCGTGCGGTGTTTTC
>DATNNI010000364.1:0-3347 GCA_035601915.1 Xanthobacteraceae bacterium | reverse complement strand
CTCAGGCTCAGGCTCAGGCTCAGGCTCAGGCTCAGGCTCAGGTTCTGGGTCAGGGGGGGTATCGAGCGTGTCGTCGGCGTCGATGTCGGGCGGATCGTCGACATACGAATCGTAATCGTCGCCGGCGCTGTCATCGACCGGCACGGGGTTCGGCCAGTTGACGTCGACTTCGAGCGCCTGAGAACTTCCGGGGACGACGAAATGGTTCGATTTCAGTCGCCCCATCAAATCCTTCAGGTCGGGATTCGACAATCGAATACAGCCGAAGGTCGGCCGCAATCCGCCATTTGCTCCAGGCGCGCCGCCGTGAATCAATAATCCGCTGCGCCCGTTTTGCTTTGCCGTTAACGCGTCGCCTCCGGTCGGGTCCAACACGATCATGCCGTTGGGACCGTAACTTCGAAGTCCCTTCGCGTCGGTCGGCGAGCCTTGAAATCCCGGGATCGCGTATTGGCCGCTGGGCGTGTTGCCGTAGGGCCGCGTCGAGTCGCGATTCGGATTGTTGTTTCTGGTGGCCGCGTTCAGATCGGACTGGCCGAGACATTGATAGGTCGGCGACAGCGACGAACCGTCGTCGCCGACAAGCTGCAACGATCCGGGCTTGCTGCGATCCGGCGGTAAATTGACGACGATCTTGGCCACGAGCGCTTCCCCGTTCGCGTCAGGCTGAAACGGCAGTCAGCTACGATCAGCCGGCCGCGCTGAAACGCCATCTGATCCGAACGCAAATCTACTGTATGCAATTGAAAGTTGCAAACTTAAATATTACAATCTGTATAATGATTGCGATTCTGGCCCGTCAGGAATTAAGCCGGGTCTTGCGGCCTCCTCGCCGGCCTCGCGCGTCGAGAAGAAGGCGCACCGCTTACGACGGCGGTTTTTTCAGCACGTCGAGGTAGGGTTTCGCGGCCTTCTCGCCGGCCTCGCGCGTCGCGGCGTCGAGGCCGTTGACGAAATCGTCCAGCATCAGGTCGGTCTCGCCGTGCGCCTTGGAGACAAGGTGCCACTTCATCGCCGCGACCGGGTTCTTCGGGGCGCCGCGGCCGTCGGCGAGAATCCGAGCGAGCCGGTCTTGCGCCACCGCGCTGCCTTGCACCGCCGCCCGGTGGAACACCTCGGCCGCGGCCGTCTCATTCTTGGCGATGCCGGTGCCGTTGAACAGCGCGATGCCGTATTCGACTTCGGCCTCGGTGTTGTCGAGGAGGCTTGCGAGCGAGAACAAGCGCACCGCCTCGGCCATGTCCTTCTTCACGCCGCGGCCCTCCTTATAAAGAGTGCCGAGCGCGTATTGGGCTTCGGAATTGCCGGCATTGGCGGCGACGCGCAGAAGATCGGCGGCGCGATTGAAATCCTGCGGAAACAATTGCCCCTCCATATAGAGGAGCGCGAGATCGTAGGCGGCGAGCGGATGGCCGAGCTTGGCGGCGGCCGAAAGCCACTTGGCGCTTTGATCGCGGTCGCGCGGGCCGGCGCGGCCGGCCAGCCGAAACATCGCCAGCGCAAACATGGCGTCGCGGTCGCCGCGATCGGCGGCAAGCTTGTACCACTCCGCAGCCTTTTTATCGTCCTGCGGCACGCCGTCGCCGTCGGCGTAGAGTTGACCGAGCATGGTCATGGCCTTGGGGTCGTTGTTTTCGGCGGCGCGATGCGTGGCAAGGCTTAAGGCGGTCAAAAAATATCCGCGCTGGTAGGCGCCGTAGACGTAATCCGGTTCGGCGGCGCGGGCGGGGGGAAGCGCAGGCGCGACCATCAGCGCGGCAAGCGCCAGCGTGGTGCTCAGCCTAAATGCGTTTCCGCGGGAGTGAGCGGATGCGCGGTTCATTTCGATACGGCCGGCGATGCGGGCTCACCGAGGTATTTGGCCGCCGCCGCGACCAGCGCGGACGGCGCCGCTTCTTGGGTCCACAACCAATCGCCAAGCGCGATGAAATCGCTGCCGGCTTGCGCCAGTGCGGAAACCTCGTCGAGGTCGCCCGCATAGCCGACGCACGGCACTTCGAAAACTTCCGCCCACCAGCCGATGCGCTCGATCACGGCTTCGAACGGCGGGTGGTGGCCGTTGCGGTCGGGCTCGCCGAACATGACGTAATCGGCGCCGCTTTCGGCGGCGAGCATGGCATCATGGCGGCTCTTTAGACCGCCGGCGCCGGCAATGCTCTCTGGTTTGAGTGCGCCAATCGCCGCTGTCAGCGCTTCTATTCCATCAAGATGGGCGCCATCGGCGCCGGCGCGCGCCGCGATTTCAGCCCGCCCGTCGAGGAGAAGCGCGACGCCGCGCGGCTGCGCGATCGCCGCCACGGCCTTGGCGCGGTTGACGAGCGTGCGCTCGTCGGTGTCTTGCAGGCGAAGGAGGATCGCGGCGACCTCGCCAACGTCGAGCACGGCCGCGAGTTTGTCGGCGAACGCGGCAGGCTCGCCGAGCGCCGGCGTGAACAGATAGAGGCGGGGGCTCAGCCGCCCCCGCGGAGCTGAAGAGGGAGTGGTCGTCATGTTCGGGCTCGCGGATTAAAGCCCGCGCCCCGGAATGACAAAAACGTCACGCGGCTTTCTTTTCCAGGTCGGCGGTCCAACGTCCGAGCGCGGCGAGGCCGTTCATCTGGGCGCGATGGCCGAAAGCGCGTTGCGCGGCGGCGACATTCTCGGGCTTGCCAGACCACGCTTTCTGCGGCGCCGCCTGCAGCGCGCGGCCGTAGGAGAATGTCACGTGCCATGGCAGCGGCCCGAGCTTGTTGATGGCGTCGAGATGCGCGGTTGCTTCTTCGTCGGATTGGCCGCCCGACAAAAACGCGATGCCGGGCACCGCCGCCGGCACGCAGGCCTTGAGGACGCGGACGGTCTTTTGCGCGACTTCTTCCACCGAGACTTGTTTCGGCGATTTCTTGCCCGGCAGCACCATGTTCGGCTTGAGCACCATGCCTTCGAGCGGCACGCGCTGATAGAACAATTGCTCGAACACGCTGTTGAGCACCCATTCGGTGACCACGGCGCAGCGGTCGATGTCGTGATCGCCGTCCATCAACACCTCGGGCTCGACAATCGGGACGATGTCCTGCTCCTCGCAGAGCGCGGCATAGCGCGCGAGCGCCTGCGCGTTGGCAACGAGCGCGCCAAAACTCGGAATGCCGGGACCGATATCGATTACCGCGCGCCATTTGGCGAATTTGGCACCGAGCCCGCGATATTCGATGAGCCGCTCGCGCAGGCCGTCGAGGCCTTCGGTGATGACTTCGTTCGGACAGAACGGCAGCGGCTTCGCGCCCTTGTCGACCTTGATGCCGGGAAAGGCGCCGGCTTTTTCGATGATCTGCACCAGCGGCGTGCCGTCCTTGGCGTTCTGGCGGATGGTC
>DATNNI010000363.1:0-2337 GCA_035601915.1 Xanthobacteraceae bacterium | reverse complement strand
TGTCCGCGTCCGGTGAGCGCCAAGGAGCCATAGAGTTGCGCCGAAACCTGGGCGGTACGGTTCAACAAATCGCGCGCCGCCAGCAACTCGGCAAAATCTCGCGCGGCGTTCATGGGACCCATGGTGTGTGAGCTGGAGGGGCCGATCCCGATTTTGAAGATATCGAAAACACTCAAACTCATACGCGAGAACCATCTGTAAACCGGTAGCCGCGGATGATACGCCGCTGTGTGGATCAGCGCTTGAGCGGGAGAGTGAACCTGCGTGCCGAAAACGGCGGCGCGAGCGCCGGAAATGCTAGACTCGCGCCATAACAAAGTGTTTCGCTGGCCGATAATTCAACGGAGTGTCATATGATTCGCTACCCACTGATTCTGGCAGTGTCGCTCGCCACGTCGCTGTCGCTTTCCGCCTGCATGAATCAACCCAGCGCACCGAGTGCGGCGAGCAACCCAGGCCACATCGCGGCGGCGGTCGCCGACAGCAATCGGCCCGATGCCGACAAACTGCGCGATGCCAACCGCAAACCGGTGCAAACGTTGGAATTTCTGGGCGTAAAGCCGGGCGAGCAAATCGCCGAAATATTGCCGGGCAGCGGCTACTTCACCCGCATATTCAGTAAGGCGGTCGGTCCTTCGGGTCATGTGTATGCCCTGGTGCCAGAGCGTCCTGCCAGTGCGCCGGCGAACTTGCCGGATCTTGCCGGCGCAGTCAAAGCAATTGCCGCCGATCCGAATTACACCAATGTTACGGTGGTGATTCAGCCTCTGACCAAATTGGTGACCCCGGCGCCGGTCGACCTGGTGTTCACCGCGCAAAATTACCACGACCTGCACAATTTCCCGGTTGATGTGGTGGCGTTCAACAGGACCATCTTAGATTCGTTGAAGCCGGGTGGCCTGTATGTCGTGCTGGATCACTCGGCGCCGGCGGGTTCCGGGCTTTCGGATACGAAGACCTTGCACAGAATCGATGCCGACGTGGTGAAACAGGAAGTCACCGCGGCCGGATTCGAGTTCGTGGGTGCCAGCGACGTTCTGGCCAATGCCGCCGACAGCCGTACTGCCGCGGTGTTCGACCCCTCGATTCGCGGCAAGACCGACCAATTCATATTAAAATTTCGTAAGCCAAAGAAATAACCGTTCTTAACAAGAAATCACCGTTCTTGGAGAACCCTTGAGTTCCCGGGGCTAAGACCGGGCTCAAGGGCGGTTTCCGGTTTAAAAAGCGAACTTGGGGGCTTGTTTCCTGTCAACTGAGAACAATGTCCTACGTTGAATTCGAAAGGGACTAGAGGAATTGAACGCATGAAATTCGCCAATCATCCACGCCTCGCGCGCGCCGCCGCGGGTGCTATTCCGGTTGTGTTGCTAGGACTGCTGAGCGCTTGTGTAACGCCGCCACCGCGCACGTATGCCGTGCCGGCACCGCCGCCGCAACGCGTATTCGTCTATCCGGCTCACGGCCAGAGCCCGGAACAAACCGAGCGCGATCGCTACGAATGTCATATATGGGCGGTCCAGCAAACGGGCGTCGATCCCAGCCGCGCCGATGCCAGCCCTTATGAGCGCGTGGTCGTGCAACCGGCGACGCCGCCCGGGGCAAATACGGCCGGCGGTGCCATCGCGGGCGCCATCATTGGCGGGATTATCGGTGGGCCGCGCAATGCGGGCGCGGGCATAATACTCGGCGGCGCGACCGGCGCCATTATCGGCTCGGCCGCGGATGCCAATGCCCAGCAACAGGCGCGAGCGACGCAACAGCAAATCAATGCCAGCGCCGCCGACGGGCGCGCCCGGGCCGATGCCTATCGACGTGCCATTGGCGCGTGCTTGCAAGGCCGCGGCTATACGGTTACTTAAGGAACAATCGGAAAGGCCAGAACAAGTCATGAACAAGACAGCAAAAATTTCCGCCTTGAGTCTTTCGATACTGCTGCTCGGCGCAGGTGCCGCGCAGCTGGCAGCCGCCGCGGATGAGCACGCTCGTCCCGAAGCGACGCGTGCAGATCGTCCGCAGGCCAGACCCGCGCCGGGCCGGCCCGGCTTTGACGGCCGCGGTCAAGTGCTCGACTCTCGCTACAATCACGGCCGCTACTATCCGCCGTTCGGAACCGTGAGGCCGTCGTTGCCGGAAGGGTACCGGCCTTACTATCGAGGCGGAAGCCGGTTCTATTTCAGCGGCGGGATCTGGTACGCGCCGAGCGGACCTGGATTCGTTGTCGTGCGACCGCCGGCGGGCCTGGTGATTTCGGTCCTGCCGCCTTATTACTCGACCGTGTGGTTTGGCGGCGTGCCTTATTATTACGCGGACAATGTGTACTACTCCTACCAGCCC
>DATNNI010000362.1:0-5428 GCA_035601915.1 Xanthobacteraceae bacterium | reverse complement strand
ATTTTGCAGCGCGCAGCCCGCGCCCATGCGAATTCTTCCTGGCTGCTTGACCCGAAAATTCTGGCAACAGCGATGCAGGCTGGCCGCGCCATCGGCTGGCAGCGAATTGTGCCGCTGGCATTGCTTGGCTTCCTTGCGGCGCAATGGGGCCGCGATCGCGGTCAGGCTCCCGCCGACGAAGCCGATCCCTCGTCCTGATCGAATTGCGATTTAGCTAAACCGGCGGAAAAACGTCGGGGGCGTTCGCCAGAACAGCCCGCGCCTGCGCCGCGTCGTTGTCCATGTTGCGCACCAGCTCATCGACCGAGCTGAAGAGTTTTTCCTCACGGATCCAATCAATGAACACCACGTCGATGTCGCGGCCGTAAAGGTCACCGGAAAAATCGAACAAAAAGACCTCAAGCAGAACTGCGCCGCTGTCGAACATCGGGCGGCGGCCAAAGTTGGCCACGCCGTCGTAGCGGCGGCCGTCGACACCGACGCGCACCGCGTAGACGCCGTGGCGCAACCCGCAACTGGCGTCGAGTTCAAGATTCGCGGTAGGGAAGCCGAGCTCGCGCCCGCGCTTGTCGCCGTGAATGACTTTTCCCGAAACGAACCAGGGAAAGCCGAGCAACACCGCCGCGTCGGTCACGCGTCCCGCAATGAGCGCGTCGCGGATCGGACCGGACGAGACCGGGCGTCCGTCGAGTTCGAACGGAGGCACGATATCGACCGCAAAGCCGTGTTTACGACCTTGCTCGGTGAGGAACGCCGGCGAGCCGGTGCGATCCTTGCCGAAATGGAAGTTGAAGCCGACGATAACCCCGCTGATGGCGAACCTTCCGACCAGGATGTGCGCCACGAAATCTTCCGCGGTCGTCGCGGCCAACGCGGCGTTGAACGTCAGAACGACCGCGCCGTCGAGCCCGGCCCCGGCCAGGAGCCGAAGCTTGGTGGGCTCGTCGGTCAGCCGGAACAAAGGTTCGCCGGGGTGGAAAAAGTCGCGCGGATGCGGCTCGAAGGTCAGTACGCCCGCCGGCCCGCCAAACTCGCTCGCTCTTTCAAGCGCCACCGCAATCACAGCCTGGTGGCCGCGATGAACGCCATCGAAATTGCCCATCGCGAGGACCGCGCCGCGCAGCGCGCCATCGGGCGCAGTATCGCGCACGACGAGGAAGCGTTTCGGCGCCATCTCACTTCACGAGTTGAGGAAACCTGACTGCCGCCAGTGGTCCGATTCTAACATTCGCATCCCTTTTCGGCAGGCTTTTATGCGAATGTTAGAATCAAAGGACCACTAGCAAATATAAAGCTTAGTGGAGCTTTGGATTTGACATTCGCTTCACGAGTTCGCGGCCCGGTGAGTAGCGAATGTCAAATCCGCTCCACTACGTGCCGCCGCGCATTGCTCAAGTCAAGCGGCGCAAGGACAGTAAGTCACGGCACCGGGCATACCACCGAAGCTGAACGTCGGGATTAACCCGCTGTTCAAACCCTCGATGATAGATCGACCGCGGGGGACGAGAGCGGTTTAGTTTCTTGCAGGCGAAGGCGACGGTCGCGCCTCCCCTGGCCCGCGCACTAAGGAGCAGAACCTTGGCGCTTGACCCTTCGCTGCCGGTGCTCGTGGTCGACGACTACGGCACCATGGTTCGAATTATCCGCAATCTTCTGCGCCAGCTCGGCTTCACCGACGTCGATGATGCCGCCGACGGGAGTGCCGCGCTCGCCAAAATGCACGCCAAACGTTATGGCCTGGTGATCTCCGACTGGAACATGGAGCCGATGACCGGGTTCGAGCTCCTGCAGGAAGTGCGGACGGATCCCAACTTGCGGGAAACGCCTTTCATTATGGTGACAGCGGAATCGAAGACCGAAAACGTCATCGCCGCGCGAAAGGCGGGCGTCAACAATTACATCGTCAAGCCCTTCAACGCGCAGACGCTCAAAGCCAAGATCGAGGCCGTGTTTGCCGGCAGCGCGAGCGCTTAGCCCCGGAGGAACGGCGGCCCGGGTGGCATCGAGCTCAGCGCCGAGCGCTCAGGATCACCATTGAAGTCTGCGCATCACCGCTTTCGGCGCCACGCCGGCGACGCTGAACATTTCCGATAGGCCGGACAATTCGGCCGTCCCGGCTCCGCGGACATCGGCGGCGTGAATGCCCGATACCACGAACAGACAATCAATGCCGAACATGGCCGCGCCCTTAAGATCGGTGCGGATTGAATCGCCGATCGCCAGCACCCGATTGAGCGGCGGCGGCGAGCCGCCGCGAACACGGGCCGCTTGGCCGAGCGCTGCCTCGTAAATCGGCGCATGCGGCTTGCCGCAATAGAGCACCTGACCGCCCATTTCGGCATAGGCATCGGCCAGCGCCCCCGCGCAATAGACGAGAGTTTCGCCGCGCTCGACCACGATGTCGGGATTTGCGCACACCATGAACAATGAGCGCGTGCGCATCGCCGCCAAAAGCGCCTGATAATCGTCAGGGGTTTCGCGCGTATCGTCGAACAAGCCGGAGCAGACCACGTAGTCAGCCGTCTCGGCCGGCGCGAAGCTGATATTAAGGCCGGCGAAAATCGGCAAATCGCGCTCCGGGCCGAGATGGAATATCCGCTGGCTCAAGCGGCTCTCCACGACGCCACGGGTGACGTCGCCCGAGCTTACGATCGCGTCGTAGGCTTCGCGCGGGACCGAAAGCCGATCGAGTATCCGTCCCACCGAAGCGCCCGGCCGCGGCGCGTTGGTAATAAGAATGACCGCCCCGCCCGAGGCGCGAAACCGGCGCAATGCGTCGCAGGCCGACGGGAAAGCTTCCAGGCCGTTATGCACCACGCCCCAGACGTCGCAGAGAAGAACGTCATAGGTACGCCTGAAAGGGGCAAACCGGTCGATGATTTCGGGCAAGTGGTAGTGTCCCGATTCCGAAAGTCGCATGACCAGGCGGCAATCCTATGTGCGAACTTCGGAATCAAAGGAACACTAGCAAACTTATTGCTCTAGTGTGGCTTTGGTTCAGAAGTCCGCATGATGAAGTGCCGGCGAAAATGATGCGGACTTCTGAACCGCCACACTAGGCGCCGATCAGCTAAAGCCCGCCGCGCAACCCGGCGGTACTGTTGCCGTCCGCGGGCGTCCGTCTGTTGGGCGGCGACGGCTCTTTGCCTGGCGCGCCCGCGGCCGTGAGTTCGTTGACTGCGGCTTCAAGTTTGTCCGCGGCCGATTTCGGCTCGGGCACGCTATTGATGGCCGAGGTGTTGACCAGAGCGTCCTGGCGCACCGGCCGCGGCGGGGAGAACAAAAAGCCCTGCCCAAAGCGAACGTCGTAGTCCAGGAGCTCCACCACCCTCGCCTCGCTTTCAACCCGCTCGGCAATAAGGTCGATGCCGAACCGCCCCAGCAGCTCGGAAAAATCGGCGGGATGGATATTGCCGGCGCCGGCAATCCGGCTCAGCAAGAGCTCCGCCGGCACTTTGATGAAACGGAACCCGCGGTCGGTGAGTTCGCGCGGCTCGACGGCGAGATCGGCAAGATTGTCCATGGAAAAGCGAAAACCGCGCGCGGCAAGCGCGGCGAGGCTGTCGTGCTCGGCGGGGCCCATGGCGCGGATTGCGCTTTGGGTGAATTCGAATACTAGCGACGAAGCAATGGCGCGGTTGGCGTCAACGAATTCAAGGAGTTGCGGGAAGCTTGAATCCGTCAAAGTGGTGATAGAAAGATTGCAGAACAAGCCGACGTCGCGGTTCTTCATCAGCAAACGCCGTACCACTTTCACGCAGCGCGATACGGAAAGGCCGTCGAGCCTCGGCAAGATTGAAGCAGCCGCGGCAAACGGCAGAAAATCCGCGGCGGCGACGATTTCCCCGTTGCCGGCATTGAGCCGCGACAGCGCTTCGTAATAGCGCACCTTGCGCTGCGGCAGGGAGACAATGGGCTGGAGGTAGAGGTCGATCTTGTTCGCATCGAGCGCGCCGGCCACGAGCGCGGCGATGCCGTCGCGGTCGAGCCCTCGGAACGCCGCGATCTTTTCGGGCACTAGCGCTTCCACCCGGTTCGCCTTGCCGTTGCTGGCGGCAGGCACGACCGCCGCCGGATCGGGAATCGCGGCGGCGCGCGTCTCGCCCTCCTGCCCGCGAAGGCCAGCGTCGTTGCGTGACACCGATTCGGCGAGGTGCTTAAGGCGCCGGGACAGTTCCTCGACTTCGGCGGCGAGCGGCTGCGTATTGGACAGCGCCCGGTCGATCGCCATCTCGACCTGGTTTTCCACAACGCCGAGGCGGCGATCGAACTCCGCCATCTGCCGGGCGAGGTCGCCCGAGCCGCGGGCAATGTTGGAAACTTGATCGCTAACTTCGGCGCGATCGTGTTTGCGGCCGGCGATCGCGTTGTAAATCGAGAGCCCGCACAGGACGCCGAGGCCGACGAGAGCGGAGTCGGTGACAGAAACTCCGAAGCGGAAATGTAGCGCAGTGCCGATAGATACGGCAATAAGCACCATGCAGAAGGCGATAAAAAAGGCGCTGATGCGCACCATCAATGACCCTGCTCCGCCCGCTCCCGAAGACGCCGAACCGGCGCGATAGACGGAACTTTTTTCGGTCTCCCTGCCGGGAAGAGTGATTCGCGCCCGGGCAATATCAGTGTCCATAAGCGCTGCGCGCCTGCAAGTCCGGCGATGCGTCGCTTTTAAGACATAACGGCCCGGATCACCCGTCCCACTTTCTCGAAGATCTCGGCGATTTGCGCTTCGGTCACAATGAGCGGCGGCGCGATCGCGAGCGTGTCGCCGCTGATACGGATCACGAGGTCCTCGTCGTGGAACGCGCGGTCCATCGCTTCGTAACCCCGCTCACCCGGCGCGCCCGCGCGCGGCGCCAGATCGATCCCGGCGGCGATGCCGACGGCGCGGATGTCGAGCACGCCGGGCAGGCCCTTGAGCGTCATCGCGGCGTCGCCGAACCGCTTTTCCAGCCGTTTGGCGCGCCCGAAAATATCTTCGTCGCGATAGAGATCGAGCGTGGCGATGCCGGCGGCACAAGCGAGCGGGTGAGCCGAGTAGGTGTAGCCGTGGAATAATTCGACGGTGTGCTCCGGCCCTTGCATGAACGCATCGTAGATGGGCTCGCGGGCAATGACGCCGCCCATCGGAACCGCACCCGAGGTGACGCCTTTGGCAAAGCAAAGAAGATCGGGCGTCACGCCGTAGCGCTCGGCGGCGAATACCGCGCCAAGGCGGCCGAAACCGGTAATCACCTCGTCGAAAATCAGGAGGATGCCGTGCTTCTGGGTGATCTCGCGCAGCCGCTTGAGATACCCCTTCGGCGCCGGCAGCACGCCGGTCGATCCCGCCATCGGCTCGATGATCACGGCGGCGATCGTCGAGGCGCCGTGCAGGTTGACCAGACGCTCCAGTTCGTCGGCGAAATGCGCACCATATTCCGGCTCG
>DATNNI010000361.1:0-7946 GCA_035601915.1 Xanthobacteraceae bacterium | reverse complement strand
CCGCCTTCGCCGCCGTGCACGCCGACTCGTTCCGGCGCGGCTGGAGCGAACAGGAATTTCAGCGGCTTCTGGCCGATCGCAACGTTGTCGCGCATCGCGCAAGCTTTGGCCGCACCTGCGCCGGATTCATTCTGTCTTCGCTCGTCGCGGGCGAAGCGGAAATCTTGTCGGTCGCGATTGCGCCGGCCCATCGCGGACGCGGCTATGCGCGGCCTTTGCTCGACACGCATCTTCGTTGGCTGGCGGGTGTGGGCGCCCGCACGGTATTTCTCGAAGTGGGTGAAACCAACGCTCCGGCGTGCCGTCTTTACCGTCGCGCGGGCTTCCGCGAGGTCGGGCGGCGTCAGGGCTATTATGACAGCGGCGTAACAGCACTCGTGCTGCGCCGCGACCTCGGCTGACGCACCGGCACAAAAGCGATATACAGAGAACGAGAAAGGTTCAGACCGGTCGGAATGAGAGGTTCGCGCAAACTCTACGTGAAGTCGTTCGGCTGCCAGATGAACGTCTACGATTCACAGCGTATGGCGGACACCCTGGCGCCGCTGGGTTATGCCGAGACCGCCACCGCCGACGAGGCTGATCTCGTCATCCTCAACACTTGCCACATCCGCGAAAAAGCGGCCGAGAAAGTCTACTCCGAACTCGGACGCATGCGCCGCCTGAAAGAGGACGCGGCCGCCGGCGGCCGAAAAGTTCTCATCGGGGTTGCCGGCTGCGTTGCCCAAGCGGAAGGCGAAGAGATGATCCGCCGCGCACCGGCGATCAACATCGTGGTCGGACCGCAAAGCTATCATCGCTTGCCTGATCTGATTGCGCGCGCCGAGCGCGACGGCCACGCGGTCGATACCGAGTTTCCGCCGGACGCCAAGTTCGAACACCTTGCCGCCCCAAGCACCGCTGCAACGCGCGCCCGCGGCGTTACCGCATTCGTCACGGTGCAGGAGGGCTGCGACAAGTTCTGCACATTCTGCGTCGTGCCGTTCACCCGCGGAGCGGAAGTGTCGCGGCCGGTCGGCAAGATCGTGGCCGAGGTTGAGCGGCTCACGGCCGCAGGCGTGCGCGAAGTCACGCTGATCGGACAAAACGTCAACGCCTATCACGGCGTCGGGCCCGACGGCCGATCGTGGCCGCTAGCGCAACTGCTCGAACGCCTTGCGCAGCTTTCAGGCGTCGAGCGGCTGCGTTACACGACGAGCCATCCCGGCGACATGGACGATGCTTTGATTGCGGCGCATCGCGACCTGCCGCGGCTGATGCCGCAACTGCATCTGCCGGTGCAGTCAGGCTCCGATAAGATCCTCGCCGCCATGCATCGTCGGCACACCCGCGCGGACTATGTCGGCATCGTTGCGAAGCTGTTGCGGGCGCAGCCCGCCATGGCCTTGACCTCCGATTTCATCGTCGGGTTTCCTGGCGAGACCGAGGACGATTTCGCCGCGACACTCAGCCTGGTCGACGAGATCGGCTATTCAGGCGCCTTTTCCTTCAAATACTCGCCGCGTCCGGGCACGCGCGGCGCCGAAATGACTGATCAGTTGGACGAGACGACAAAGTCGGAGCGTCTGTACCGTCTGCAAGATGCGATCGATCGCAATCAGACGAAGTTCAATCGCCGCTGCGTTGGCCAGACGCTTTCCGTCCTGTTCGAACGGCAAGGCCGTCACAATGGTCAAATTGTCGGACGCTCGCCCTATTTGCAGGCGGTGCAAACTGATGCGCCCGCTTCGCTGATCGGCGAGATCGCGCCGGTCACAATCACTGACCTCGGCCGCAACAGTTTGTTCGGAACGCTGATACGGGAGCCGGCCATAGATCCTGTTATGGCCAGCGTGGGAGCCTGAATGCGCACACCGGGAATCGAAGAGTCATTAATCGCGGCGCCGGACAATGCGCAGATCTCCATGACCTTCGATGATAACCGCCTCGCTTCCGTACTGTTCGGGCAATATGGACAGAACCTGGCCTTGATCGAACGGCGGCTTGGCGTCGTCGCCACCTCGCGCGGCAATCACATTACGCTGGAAGGCCCGCGCCGGCCGGCCGAGCAAGCCCGCAGGGTGCTCGAGGCGCTCTACGAGCGGCTCAAGGGCGGCGATGAAATCGCGCAGGGCGACGTCGACGGCGCCGTACGGCTGGCGCTGGCGCAGGGCTCATTGTTCGACTTCGATCCCGCCGCCGCGCGGGAGAATTTCGAAGAAATCAACCTGCGCAAACGCCGGGTGCGCGCCCGCACACCGGCGCAGGACGCCTATGTGCGTGCGCTTAAGCGCCATGCGCTGGTTTTCGCCACCGGACCTGCCGGAACCGGGAAGACCTGGCTCGCCGTCGCCCAGGCGGTGCAACTGTTCGAGCGCAAAGAGGTCGACCGCATTGTGCTTTCGCGCCCCGCGGTCGAAGCCGGCGAGCGGCTTGGCTTCCTGCCAGGCGACATGCGCGAGAAGGTCGATCCTTACTTGCGGCCGATCTACGACGCGCTCTACGACCTGATGGATTCCCGCATCGTCGAACGCGCGCTGCAAAGCACTGAAATTGAGATCGCGCCACTGGCCTTCATGCGCGGCCGCACGCTGTCAAACGCGGCCGTCATTCTCGACGAGGCGCAGAACACCACCGCAATGCAGATGAAAATGTTGCTGACCCGGCTCGGCGAAAACAGCCGCATGGTGGTGACCGGAGACCCCAGTCAGGTCGATTTGCCGCCCGGTCAGACTTCAGGCCTTGCCGAAGCGGTAAAGCTGCTGGAAGGCGTCGAAGGGATTGCCCATGTCAACTTCACGGCCGCCGACGTTATCCGCCACGAACTCGTCGCGCGCATTGTCGAGGCCTACGACAAGGCGGCGGCAAAACGCGGGCGGCCTTAAGCGCAGGCGCTTGAAGAAGCCGTTGGCGCGGCGCGCATTACCGGCATTGAAAATCGAAGTGATCGTCAAATCCAAACGCTGGAGAAGCAATAAAGACGCTGGATTGGTCATGCGGCGGGCGATCGCGACGGCTGCCGCGACGCTCTCAACACCGGCCGCGGAGCTTGCTATCGTACTGACCGATAACGCGGCAATGCGTTTGCTCAATCGGGTGTGGCGCGGCGTTGATGCGGCTACGAATGTGTTGTCATTCCCGAATAGGTCCGTCGGGGGCGAGACAGCGCTCATCGGCGATCTTGTGCTCGCCTATGAAACTGTCGCGGCCGAAGCGCGCCAGGAAGGCAAACCGTTCGCGCACCATTTGGCGCATCTGGCCGTGCACGGCTTTCTGCATTTGTTGGGTTACGATCACGAACGCGAAAGAGACGCCGCGGCAATGGAACGCCTCGAACGTGAGATTCTGCACCGGCTTGCTATCCCCGATCCTTATCGGCGGGGCCGCAATGCCTGAGCGTACACCATGAGTCAGTCGCCAACACGCGGTGATCAGAACGAGTCCGAGCGCCGGGGCCTTCCGATGATCGTGCCCCAGCCGGGCGATCAGCATGAGGGCTGGCTGTCGCGCATCATGCGCATTCTATTTGGCTGGAAAGCCGCGGCGACCCGCGCCGATCTGGAACTCGTGCTCACCACCGAACGTGCCGAATCCGGTTTCTCGCCGGCCGAGGCCGCCATGCTGAGGAATATTCTCGGCCTGCGCGAGTGCCGGATCGAGAGCGTGATGGTGCAGCGCGCCGATATCGTCGCGGTGCAACAGGACATCACCATCGGCGAATTGGTGATGGTATTTGCCGGCGCCGGTCATTCGCGGCTTGTGGTCTATAATGACACGCTCGACGATCCGACCGGCATGGTTCATATCCGCGATCTTCTTGCCTTCATGGCCGCGCGGGCCAAAATCGAGCCGAGCGGCGAACAAGAGCCGCTCCCCGCCGCCGATCTTGATCTTGCGAAAATCGATCTGTCCATGCCGCTGGTGGCAACCAAGATCGTGCGCGAGCTTCTTTACGCGCCGCCCTCGATGCCCGCCCTCGATCTCCTCGCCAAGATGCAAGCGACGCGAATTCACCTTGCTCTCATCATCGACGAATACGGCGGTAGCGACGGGCTGGTTTCAATCGAGGACCTGGTCGAGCTCATTGTCGGCGACATTGCCGACGAACACGACGAGGCGGAAACGGCGGCAGTCACGCCGCAAGGTGACGGCTCGTTCTTGGCCATCGGCCGCGCCAGTCTCGACGATGTGCGAGCCGTGATCGGCGAGGAGTTCGACGTCGGCGACGCGGCGCAGGAGGTCGACACGCTGGGCGGCTATTTGGTGATGCGCGCCGGGCATGTTCCGGTGCGCGGCGAATTGGTGCCTGGGCCGGCGCCGTTCGAAACCGAAGTCCTCGACGCCGATCCTCGCCGGGTCAAACGCGTCAAAATCTACCGCAGCAAAAATAATCGTGCCGGCAAGGCGCGCGAGGTGGCGGCGCTGCCGCGTCCGGCCACAGCACGCACCGCACCGCCGGCCGACGACGGCAACCGGGCAAA
This sequence comes from Xanthobacteraceae bacterium, assembly GCA_035601915.1. Lineage (GTDB taxonomy): Bacteria > Pseudomonadota > Alphaproteobacteria > Rhizobiales > Xanthobacteraceae > BOG-931. The sequence continues at coordinate 3,486 of DATNNI010000361.1, read as the reverse complement.
TACAAACTCTCAGCGGCAGCCGTGACGCCTGCGGCGCTTATTGACGCAATCATATTGTCTTCGGGGTGGCGGCGCTGGCTGATCGCTTTCGCCGCCGGCGCGGCGTCGGCATTGGCTATGGCGCCGTTTTTTGCGTGGCCGGTTCTGTTCGTGACCTTCCCGGTTCTGGTCTGGCTGATCGACAGCGTCCGGGTCCGTCCGGCCGCGGGAATAACTGGCGCCGCGATCATCGGATGGTGGTTTGGTTTCGGCTATTTTCTCGCCGGGCTTTACTGGGTGGGCTACGCCTTTCTGGTCGATGCACCGACTTTTGGCTGGCTGCTGCCGATCGCGGTTGTCGGACTGCCGGCGGGGCTCGCGCTGTTTACCGCTTTCGGCGTCGCGCTCGCCCGATTGCTATGGACGCGCGGCGCCGTCCGTATTCTCGCCTTGGCGGTCGCGCTCACCGCCGCGGAATGGTTGCGCGGCCACGTGCTGACGGGCTTTCCGTGGAATGCCTACGGTTATGCGCTGACCGCGCCCCTAGCGTTGGCGCAAAGCGCCGGCTTGATCGGCATCTGGGGTCTGACCTTCGTTGCCATCGCCATATTCGCAAGCCCCGCCACATTCGCCGACGAACGCGGCGAAACGCGCCGGCAGTGGCTTCCGTTCGCGCTGGCGCTTGTGGTCCTCGTCGCATTGGCGGGGTTCGGCGCCGTGCGGCTTGCGCTTACGCCGACACAGACCGTCGATGGCGTGCATTTGCGCATCATGCAGCCTAACCTTCCGCAGGACGTCAGGTTCAATTATGCGGCGAAACAGCAAGTCGTCGACCGCTACATCGCTCTGTCGGATCGCATCACCAGCGCTCAGTCGCAGGGCGTGCACGATGCAACGCATCTGATCTGGCCGGAATCGGCGTTTCCGTTTTTTCTGGCGCGCGAGCCCGATGCGCTCGCGGAAATCGCACAGCTTTTGCACGGCGGCACCGTTTTGATCACCGGCGCGGTGCGGCTGGCGGAGCCGGTCAACCCCACCGATCCCGCGGCCTACAATTCCATTTACGTCATCGATTCCGACGGAACGATCGCATCCTCGTACGACAAGGTCCATCTCGTTCCGTTCGGCGAATATCTGCCGTTCCAGAACTTCCTTGAGAGCTTGGGGCTGCAACAACTGACCAAACAACGCGGCGGCTTTCTCGCCGGAGACCGCCGCCGGCTCATTGCCATTCCCGGCGCGCCCATGGCATTACCGCTGATCTGCTATGAGGTCATTTTTCCGGACGATGTTTTGCCCAAGGGGCCGCGGCCGGGCTGGATCGTTAACGTAACCAATGATGGCTGGTTCGGGATTTCCACCGGACCATATCAGCACTTCCATCAGGCGCGGGTGCGGGCCATCGAACAAGGATTGCCGTTGGTGCGCGCGGCCAATACCGGCATTTCCGCCGTCGTCGATCCGCTTGGCAGAATCGTTAACTCGCTCGCGCTCGGCAGTGAAGGCGTGATCGATGCGCCGCTGCCTAAGCCGGTCGAGCCGCCGATTTACGCGCGCGTTGGCGACGTCCCCCCGGCGATCATGCTATTTGTCGCGCTTGTTTTGGTTTTTTATCGCCGCTCTCGCGACCTTCTAAAAGTCTAGATTTGGCGCACAGCGAAAGTTCATTCTGAGAAAAGATAAAGGTCACTCTGAGACAAGTTGATGCTGCGGACATATACCCGGCATTGTGGTAACGACCGCTAGATGAGCAACATTCTGTTGCAACTATTTCGAGCGGGCCTGGAGGAACTACTCGCCGACAATTGCAGTGCTGACAAAGCGATCTTTACCAAACGTTTGATATTTAAAATAATTACGTTAAATGTGGCGGATTATCATTAGACTGGGCGACAGGAGACTATTTTCCGATGATTGCTAAAAAGGCGCCTAATCCCGTTGACAAGCACGTCGGCAGTCGCGTGCGCATGCGCCGCATGATGCTTTCGATGAGTCAGGAGAAGCTCGGCAACAGCCTCGGTCTCACTTTTCAACAAGTGCAGAAATATGAAAAGGGCACCAACCGGATCGGCGCCAGCCGCTTGCAGCAAATTTCGCACATCCTTCAGGTGCCGGTGGCTTTCTTCTTTGAAGGCGCACCGAACGTCGGCGGTTCGCGGGGCGACGGCTTAGGCGAAGCGCCTTCACCGGCCTATGTTTCGGATTTCCTCGCCACCTCGGACGGCTTGGCGCTGACCAAAGCGTTCATGCGCATCAGCGACTCCAAGCTGCGCCGCCGCATCGTCGATCTCGTCGAGCAGATCGCAGTGGACAAGCGCTAAGCGGTTCTTTCCGCGGCGGTTTGCCCCTCGTTCCGCCCACGTTTCGCCCACATCTTGACCGCGCGAAGGTACGCTGCAACAACCTTGCTGGGACAGCATCTCGTGTGGCGGTTCAGAAGTCCGCATCATTTTTTCCGGCACTTTGTCATGCGGACTTCTGAACCAAAGCCACACGAGGTTAACTAGGTTGCTCGTGTCCCTTTGATTCCGAAGTTCGCACTTGGGATTGCCGCCTGGTCATGCGAACTTCGGAATCGGGACACGAGCCGCGATCAAACAAACGCGCAAGAGACGAGGGGAGTGCCACGCAGTGCAACGTTCCAACTATCTGTTCACCAGCGAATCGGTATCGGAAGGACATCCGGACAAGGTTTGCGACCAGATTTCCGACGCCATCCTGGACGCCTTTCTCGAGAATGATCTCAAGCTTGGCATCGCCGACGAGAGCAAGGTGAATACCCGGCTCGGCTGCGAGACTTTGTGCACGACCAACAAGATCGTCATTGCCGGCGAAGGCCGCGGCCAAGCGCCGCTGTTTCAGAAACACGGCGACAAAGCAGTGGTGAACCGCGAGCTGATCGCCGAGACCGCCCGGCAGGTGGTCAAGGATATCGGTTACGACCAGGACGGATTTTCCTATTACGGCGCCGACGTCGAGGTTCTTCTGCACGGCCAGTCGCCGGATATCGCCATGGGCGTCGACGCCAAAACGAAGAAAAGCGGCGAGGAGGAGGGCGCGGGCGATCAAGGCATGATGTTCGGCTATGCCTGTAACGAGAGCGAGGTCTACGAGAAGGGCTCGTTCATGCCGGCACCGATCTATTTCGCACACAAGATTCTCAAAGTGCTGTCCGACAAACGCCGCTCCGGCGCTTTGTTCGATTTACAGCCCGACGCCAAGAGCCAGGTTACCGTAAAATATGTCGACGGCCAGCCGGTCGGCTGCACCAAGGTCGTGGTGTCGACGCAGCACAATGCGCAGACCCGCAACGGCAAGAAGTATTCGCCGGGCATGATCCGGGACATGATCGAGGATACCGTCGCCTCGGCATTGCCGAAGGGCTGGATGCCGAAAAAGCCGAGCGATTTCCTGGTCAACCCGACGGGCAATTTCGTCGTTGGCGGACCCGACGGGGATTGCGGATTGACCGGGCGAAAAATCATCGTCGATACCTATGGCGGCTAT